>JBFYPV010000076.1:0-17074 GCA_041303085.1 Crocinitomicaceae bacterium | reverse complement strand
TGGGATTTATGAAATTATTGATTACCGGAAGCAATGGCCTTTTGGGCCAAAAGCTTATCGATTTATGTGTGGCCAAGCAATTGGATTTCCTTGCCACGTCAAGCGGTGCAAATCGCTATTCAGTTTGCCCGACAGATAAATATCAAACACTAGACATCACCGACGAGCAAAACATACAAGCGGTGCTCGAAACTTACCAGCCTACCCACGTGATCCACACGGCAGCCATGACCAACGTGGATCAATGCGAACTACAGCCCGAGGCTTGTGATTTAGTCAATCGTCAAGCTGTATTCATGTTGGCTAAATATTGCCAACTGCACCAGATACATTTGCAGTTGCTTTCTACCGATTTTGTTTTTGATGGCCAAGACGGCCCTTATGCTGAAACGGACGCGCCAAATCCGCTGAGTGTCTACGCACGCTCAAAGGTAGAGGCTGAAAAAATACTTCAAGCAACCGAAGGCTTGAGCTTTTCTATTGTCCGAACTATTATCGTTTACGGTCAAGGCGAACAACTCTCTAGATCAAACCTGATCCTATGGGCTAAAGAGGCGTTGCAAAAAGGCAATCCTTTGCAAATTGTCAACGATCAGTTCAGGGCACCAACTTGGGCCGACGACCTCGCTTGGGCTTGTGTGCGCATCTGTGAACTCAGCCAAGACGGCATTTTTCATATCGCTGGGCCCGAAGTGCTCTCTATTTACGATATCGTGGCGCGCGTAGCTGCGTTTTACAAGCTTCCAATGGAGCAGGTTACCCAACTGAGCAGCGAAACGCTTCAGCAGCCCGCAAAGCGCCCTGCTCGCACAGGCTTTGTGCTCGATAAAGCGAACGAACTATTGGGCTACCGCCCGCTTACACTAGAGCAAACTTTTGCCTTAATGTAATTGAGAAAAAATTTTATCTTTACCTACCTAAAAAAATAGAATATGAGTGTTTGGAGAAAAAAACCGGTAAGTCACTTTGAACGTGACATGAAAAAAAATGACCTCAACCGCGTTCTGACCCGCTGGGGTCTTACTTCATTAGGTATCGGTGCCATCATCGGTGGCGGTATCTTTACCTTAACAGGAATTGCTGCCCACGACCACGCAGGTCCGGCTTTGGCTTTGTCTTTTGTAATTGCAGGTGTGGGTTGTTTATTTGCTTCGCTTTGTTACGCAGAGTTTGCCTCCATTTTACCTGTAGAGGGCTCAGCATATGCTTATTCTTACGGCACCATGGGTGAGCTTTTCGCCTGGATCATTGGCTGGAACCTCATTTTGGAATACATGATGGGTGCTACAACGGTGGCGGTAGCCTGGAGTGGTTATTTTGAGAAATTACTGCATCAATTTGGCATACATCCGCCCATGTGGCTCATGAACGACCCGATTACCGCAGCTGAAAAGGCACAAGAAGCGGGCATTGCCACGCCCGAATTTGCTTTTAATTTACCTGCCTTTTTGATCACTTGGGTGGTTACCTCTATTCTCATTAGAGGGATCAAGGAAGCTGCAAAAACCAATAACCTGATCGTAATCCTCAAGGTTGCTGTTGTCTTGTTTGTGATCTTTGTAGGTTTCTTCTTCATCGATACAGATAACTACGTACCGTTTATCCCTGAAACCGTACACAACGCCGACGGTTCTTCATCCTTTGGTTGGTCTGGGGTAGTAACCGCCGCCACCATTGTATTCTTTGCATATATCGGCTTTGATGCTGTTTCAACCCAAGCAGGCGAAGCCATTAACCCCAAGAAAGATGTGCCATTTGCCATTATTATGTCCCTAGTCATTTGTACCATACTGTACATTGTAGTTTCCTTGGTGTTAACCGGTATGGTTCCTTACAACGAGCTTGACATCAAAGCTCCTGTTGCCTCAGCTTTTGAGGGCATCGGAATGCCATGGGCCACAACACTCATTACCATTGCTGCAGTGGCAGGGCTAACGTCCGTGATGTTGGTCATGATGCTCGGTCAAACCCGTATTTTCTTGGGTATGGCCAAAGACGGCTTGCTTCCATTTAAAATTTTCGGTAAAATCCACGAAACGTATAAAACACCATTTAGAAGTACGATTCTTGTTGGCGCCGTAGTTTCTGTTGTAGCTGCTACAACACCAATCGATAAAGTATCAGAAATGTGCTCCATGGGAACATTACTTGCCTTTGCCATGATATCAATAGCTGTTTTGATCATGCGCATTCGCCAACCAGAATTGGAACGTCCGTTCAAAACGCCTGCAGTTTGGTTTGTGGCCATCGCTGGTGCTGCGTTCAACTTTGGCCTGATGTATTTTGTGCGTCCTGACACCTGGGTAGCGTTCATTGTTTGGTCTACCTTAGGCCTCATCGTTTATTTCTTGTATTCACGCAAACATAGCAACCTCAATAATTACGAATTTGAGGAGTCACTCAAAGGCCACGATGCCATTGTGAATGCTTCAGAAGAAGATTAATGCAGTCAGACGCTAAAAAAACGCTCGGTCTACTCGATGCCACCTTATTGGTATCGGGCTCCATGATCGGTTCGGGTATCTTTATTGTTTCTACACTCATGCTGCGCGATATCGGATCGCCGGCTTGGTTGTTGGTCTTGTGGGTACTCACAGGCCTGATCACTGTTTTTGCTGCGCTGAGCTACGGAGAACTCGCTGGCATGATGCCCAACGCAGGTGGGCAGTATGTGTATATCCAACGCGCTTATGGCAAAATGGCGTCTTTTCTCTACGGCTGGACTGTCTTTACGGTCATTCAGACGGGCGTTATTGCCGCTGTAGCCGTGGCCTTTGCCAAATACACGGCCATATTTTTTCCGGAATTAAATGATGTAGTTTTCACAACCCCATTTTTGGCCGTGACCTGGGCCCAAATGCTCGCGATTGCCTCTGTAGTGTTCTTGACCTACTCAAACGCAAGAGGTGTACAAAACGGCAAAGTCATTCAGTTTGTATTCACATTTGCGAAGCTGTTTGCATTAGGCGCTTTAATTGTATTGGGAATTTATATCGGCCTGAAAACAGATGTTTTTGCACTCAATTTTAGCGATGCTTGGAAAGCCACCAAAACCGTTGTAGCCAATGGTGGTGATAAAGTTTTTCAGATCCCACTAACTGGTTGGGCGCTTGTGGGGGCATTAGGCGCTACTATTATCAACTCTTTGTTCTCTGCCGATGCCTGGAACAACGTTACTTTTATTGCGGGTGAAATCAAAGACCCCAAAAAGAACATCCCCAAGAGTTTGTTTTTTGGCACTTTAATCGTCACGGTCATTTACATTTTAGCCAATGTCGCTTACCTCGCTTTATTGCCAATTAACGGTAGTCCGGATGGGCTCAACCCAATTGATCAAGGAATGCTCTTTGCCAGTAATGACCGCGTTGGCGCTTCTGCAGCTTACGTGATCTTTGGCGACGCCGGCATTCTATTGATGGCAGGCCTCATTATGGTTTCGACTTTTGGATGTAATAATGGTCTGGTATTAGCGGGTTCGCGTTTGTTCTACGCGATGTCTAAAGACGGGCTTTTCTTCAAAAGTGCTGCTCAGCTCAATTCAAATGGAGTTCCGGCACGTGCACTCTGGATTCAATGCGCCTGGGCCAGTGCGCTCTGTTTGTCGGGTAAGTATGGCGATTTGCTCACTTATAGCACATTTGCAAGTTTGTTGTTTTACATCATTACCATTTACGGCATTTTTAGACTTCGGAAGTTAGAGCCTGATACACCAAGGCCCTACAAAGCTTGGGGCTACCCTTTCATTCCTGCACTTTACATCGTGCTCACACTCGCTATTTGTGTCAATTTATTGATCTACGATTTCCGCAATGCAGGCATGGGCCTCTTTATTGTGCTGCTCGGCATTCCGGTATATTACTTAATCGAGTCAAAAAGAAAGGTGGCTTAGCCAATAAGCCCAGTAAGTTCTCGTTGAGGCTTACATGAAAAAACCATTTGTCATTTTTTCCAAACGTTTAGAGCGCGGCACCATGCTATGGCTGTGCGTTTGTGTCGTGGTTATTTTTGCGCCCCGAATAGAGGCGTATTTTATAGATCCAGACTTGAGCTACACCTGGCAGCACAAAATGGAGCAAAAAGCGCAGCGGGCTTTTCAAATGCCTTCGACATCTGAAGCCAGGCGGTCATATTCCAAGCTTTGGAAGCGCTGTAATCCAGCGAGCCTCACTGCGGCCGATTGGCAACGGTTGGGCCTGAGTCCTAAGCAAGCTGCTTCCTTGCTGCGCTATAAAGATAAATATGGGCTGCATTCGCTATCTCAAATGCAACATATACGCGTGCTGCCATCAGAACTAATCGATCAAATCTCGGATTCCTTGTATTTTGAACCCACTCCAAATGCGCAAACAAGCGTTGTGGAGCGAGATGAAAAAGCGTTGCTCGATAAAAGGCAGGAAGCTAAGGGGCAATTTGGCAAGTTGGATATCAATCTAGCAACAGAAGCGATGCTAGTGGCCTTACCGGGCCTTGGTGCATATACCGCGTCAAAGATCATTGCTTATCGCGAGCGTTTAGGGGGTTTTTTAGCGCTAGATCAACTGCAAGAAATTCAAGGGATCAGGCCAGAAATACTGCAAAAAGTACTGCCTTATTTGGTGCTAGAACAAGGAGTCAAACGGATGTCGATCAATGAAGTGAGTTACGAAACGCTCAAGCAACATCCGTATCTAACTTGGAATCAGGCTAATTCGATCATTAAAATGCGCAAGCAAAAAGGGATATTTAAAGAAATAAAGGAGCTCAAAGAATCCGTATTAATTGACGATGATACATACAAAAAACTCTTGCCTTATGTATCTTTGTGACATGACAATCCACGAACAACTCAAAGCGGTCATCCGCGATGTACCCGATTTTCCAAAGCCAGGTATCCTCTTCAAGGATATTTCAACCATCATGCTCAGTCCGGAAGTATCTAATGCGGTCCTCGATCATTTGGTAGCCCAATACAAAGATGCAGGGCTTGATGCTATTGCCGGTATTGAAAGCCGTGGATTTCTTTTTGGTTACCCGTTAGCCATGCGTCTAGGCTTACCTTTTGTACTGATTCGCAAAGAAGGCAAGCTGCCATATGACAAAATCAAACATGCCTACGACTTAGAATACGGCTCGGCAGTCATTGAAATGCACACCGATGCCATCAAGGCAGGGCAGCGCGTCCTGATCCACGACGACCTACTCGCTACTGGCGGCTCTGCTGCAGCGGCGGCTACGCTCATTGAAAAAAGCGGTGGGGTAGTGGCAGGCTTTGACTTCTTAGTGGCACTTGATTTTTTAAATGGCGCTGAGCACCTCGCCAAATTCAGCGAGCAAATCAACGCCATTGTTCATTATTAATTTGAATTTATGACCTAACCTTATCACTGCATATTTCATCAACAAACAACAACAATCATCAATCAACAACATGAGTAACTATTTTACTGAACAACAGCAGCTCTTGGCCCAAATGGTGCGGGACTTCGCAGAGCGAGAAATTCGCCCCCAAATGAAGCACTGGGACGACCACGAAATTTTCCCGATCGAGGTCATGAAAAAAATGGGTGAGCTCGGCTTACTCGGAATTTTCATCCCGGAACAATACGGCGGATCGGGTTTTGGCTACAACGAATACGCTACAGTCCTGATGGAACTCGGCAAGGTTTGCGGTGGCGTAGGCCTTAGTGTGGCTGCACACAACTCGCTTTGCACCGGCCACATCTATTACCACGGTTCAGAGGCTCAAAAACAAAAATATTTACCCAAATTAGCAAGCGGTGAGTGGATCGGCGCATGGGGGCTTACCGAAGCCAATACAGGCTCTGATGCCATGCGCATGAAAGCAACTGCGGTTTTAGATGGCGACCATTGGGTCTTGAACGGTTCCAAAAACTGGATCACGCACGGGCTTTCAGGCGATGTAGCCGTTGTACTGATCCGCACGGGTGAACTCCTCGATAGCAAAGGCATTACTGCATTCATTGTAGAGAAAGGCACACCAGGCTTTTCAGCCGTTAAAATCAAAGACAAATTAGGCGTGCGCGCAAGTGAAACCGCCGAGCTCATTTTTGACAACGTACGCATCCCCAAAGACAACGTGCTAGGCGAGGTGGGGCAGGGCTTTGTACAAGCCATGCAAATTCTAGATGGCGGTCGTATCTCTATTGCCTCCTTGAGCTGTGGTATTGCAAGAGGCGCATTTGAAGCTTCTGTTAAATACGCCAAAGAACGCGAGCAATTTGGTCAGCCCATTGCCCATTTTCAAGCGA
Source organism: Crocinitomicaceae bacterium (assembly GCA_041303085.1). Classification (GTDB taxonomy): domain Bacteria; phylum Bacteroidota; class Bacteroidia; order Flavobacteriales_D; family Crocinitomicaceae; genus UBA952. Next base: position 10,826 of record JBFYPV010000076.1, on the reverse strand, counting down.
TTGCCTTCAAATTAGCCGACATGGCGACACAAATAGAAGCCGCTGAACTCCTTACTTTTCAGGCTGCTGCTAAGAAAGACGCCAAGTTACCTGTGACCAAAGAGGGCGCTTTTGCCAAGTACTTTGCCTCAGAGGTTTCAGTCAAGTGTGGCAACGAAGCTGTTCAAATTATGGGAGGTTATGGCTACACCAAAGAATACCCGGCAGAGAAATTCCTACGCGACTCCAAACTCATGACCATCGGGGAGGGGACGTCTGAAATCCAAAAGTTGGTTATTTCTAGAGAAATATTGAAATAATTTTTGTAGAATTGAATTTCTCTCGTATCTTTGCGACCCTAAGTTTATAACAAAGAAATTAAAGCATATGTTGATCATTCCAATTAAAGAAGGCGAGAACATCGAACGCGCATTGAAGAAGTACAAGAAAAAGTACGAGAAAACCAATGTAATGAAACAATTGCGTGCCCGAAGAGAATTCGTGAAGCCATCTATTTCTAATCGTCAGGAAGTGATTCGCGCAGCTTACAAACAAAGAATGCAAAGTCAGCAATTGTAACCATTTGCTACAAAATACGTATGGAAAGGAGCTTCGGCTCCTTTTTTTATGCTCCAAGAATTCGACAATTATTTACGCCAAGAGAAACGCTACTCAGCTCATACCTGTTTAGCCTATCTCCAGGACCTCCAGCAGTTCAGCACATTTGCAGGCTGCGCGGAGCTTTCCGATTGGCAAGAGCAGAATAGCGCCATCATCAGAGGCTGGATGGTATCGCTGCTCGAACAAGGCCTGAGCAAGCGTACGGTCAATCGCAAACTCGCCGCCTTGCGCACCTTTTTCAAGTGGTTGCGCAAAGAAGGTAGGCTCGCCGAAAACCCCATGACACGCATACAAGGCCCCAAAGGCGAAAAACGCTTGCCAGTTTTTGTGAAAGAAACTGAACTCACTGCAGATAAAGTAAGTGCGCTTTTCAGTACAGATTTTGAAGGACTGCGCAACCAACTCATCGTAGAACTCTTTTATCAAACCGGCATGCGTCTGTCCGAGCTCATCGACCTCAAAGAAGCTGCAGTCAATGCGCAGCACCTCAAAGTGTTGGGTAAGCGCAACAAAGAACGCCTCATTCCTATTGCCCCAGAACTCGCCATTAAAATCAATCAATACCGCGCGGCAAAACAAGCCCTGAGCCTCGATCACCCCAATTTGTTGGTGCGCCGAAACGGAGCGGCGTTGTATCCGCAACTCGTTTATCGCCTCGTCAGAGAAGTGCTCGGCACCTTAAGCGGTGTAGAGAAGCGCAGTCCACACGTCTTGCGCCATACTTTTGCCACACATATGCTCAATAATGGCGCCGGGCTCGAGACCCTCAAAGACCTGCTCGGTCACGCTAATTTATCGGCCACGCAAGTCTACACGCACAATTCATTTGCCCAATTGCGCAAGGCTTATGGAAGCGCACATCCAAGAGCATTGAAATCATAGTAATTTAATAGGCAAAGCGCTGAAATTGCCTATCTTTGCGGCACAATTTAGAACTATGAATTTAGCAGCAGTTGGTAGTGTCGCATTCGACGCCATCGAAACACCCTTCGGGAAAACAGACAAAATCGTTGGTGGCGCAGGCTCTTATATCGCCTTGGCATCCTCTTTCTTTGTTAAAGAACAGAGTCTGATCTCTGTTGTCGGCGGAGATTTTCCCAAAGAGTTCCTTGCTTTATTAGAAGCAAAAGGGGTAGATATCACCGGAATTGAAGTCAAACAAGACGAAAAAACCTTTTTCTGGTCGGGTCGTTACCACACCGATCTGAATTCGCGCGATACCCTTGTTACCGAACTCAATGTGCTTGCCGATTTTGCGCCAGTAGTACCAGCACAAGCGCAAAATGCTGCGTTCTTGATGCTCGGCAACTTGAGCCCTGCGGTTCAGTTGTCTGTGATCAAGCAAATGACTACTCGTCCAAAGCTCATCGCTATGGATACCATGAATTTCTGGATGGACATCGCACTAGACGACCTCAAAGAAACTATCAAACATATTGACATCCTGATCATCAACGACGAAGAAGCGCGTCAGCTTTCAGGTGTGTACTCGCTGCGCAAAGCGGCCGGAATCATCCGCGCAATGGGCCCGTCTATCCTCATCATCAAAAAAGGTGAGCACGGCGCGTTGTTGTTCCACGAAGCAAACGTATTTTATGCCCCTGCACTTCCCTTAGAAGAAGTATTTGATCCAACCGGAGCCGGAGACACCTTCGCTGGAGGGTTCATGGGCTACCTCGCCGCTGCGCCAAACCTAGATTTCGAAACCATGAAACGCGCCATTATCGCAGGCTCTGCACTTGCTTCATTCTGTGTGGAGAAATTCGGAACCGAGCGTTTACTCGAAATCAATCAACAAGACCTACACGAGCGCATGCAAGAATTTGTCGCTTTATCTACCTTTCAACTGGAAGCCTAATGGAATTACAGCACTACACCGAACAAATTGTGGCTTTGAGCCAGCAAGAAGACCTTTTGCAATTAGGCCGCACTGCGGGTGAGCACAAGCAGCATTTTGAAGATCTTTTGATTGAACTCGAACGCCAAGAGCAAGTCAAGCGACTAGAAGCAGCCGATCAAGGCCAGACCTACGAAGAGATCGACTACAAGCCGCAAAAAGAAGCTTTTTTTGAAGCCTTCAATGCATTTGTAACCAAGCGCAAAGCACAACAACAGCTTCAGCAGACCCTCGAGACCCAAAACCTCAAACTCAAAAGAGACCTCATTACACGGCTCAAAGAAGTCATAGACAACGAAGAGAAAATCGGCACTGCTTTTCAGGCCTACAAAGAAATTCACGAGACCTGGAAAAAAATCGGCGCCATTCCGCGCGAGCAGCGCGAAACCATTCAAAAGGAATACTCGCGTTTGCTTGAGATCTTCTTTTATAACATCAAGATTTACAAAGAGCTCAAAGACCACGATTACCGCCGCAACAAACAACTCAAAGAAGACCTGATTTTCAAGCTCAAGCAGTTGCGCGTGGCCTCACTTGAACAGCGCGACCTCGAAGCGCAGCTTCATGTGCTTCAAGACGAATGGGAAGAAATCGGCCCTGTTCAAAACGAAGATTGGGAGCTCATGAAAACTGCTTATTGGGAAGCCGTTCGCAGCATCTACGACAAAATCAACGAACACTACGAAGCCCAAAGACAAGTCCTGAAAGCCAACATCGATGCCAAGAAAAAACTGGTTGCCGATTTAGCTGAGCGCTTGAAAGAAGCCGACCAATGGAACAACTTCAAGCACTGGGAAACCCAAACAGCTTTTGTACTCGACTTACAAGCTCAATGGAAAACAATTGGCTCTGGAAGCCGCAAAGAGAACGAAGCCATCTACCAAGCTTTCAGAGCGCAGTGCGACGAATTCTTTGCCGCTAAAAAGAACTTCTCCAAGGAGATAGATGCCGCAAGTCAAGAGATTGTCACAAAGAAAAAAGCGTTGATCGAAAAAGCACAAGCCTTGAGTAGCTCTACAGACTGGAAAAACACAGCCGATCAACTCAAGAAACTCCAAAAACAGTGGCAAGACTACGGTTCTGCAGGTCAGCGCTACGAAAACAAACTCTGGAAAGATTTTAGAGCGGCCTGCAACGGCTTTTTTGATGCGCGCCAAGCACATTTTGAAGGTCAAGATGCAGAGAATACCGAAAACCTCACCGCCAAGCTCGCTTTAATCGAAACGCTCAATGCGTTTACTTTACCTACAGATAAGCAAGCTGCATTGGCACAATTGCGCGATTTTCAGCAACAATTCAACGCAATTGGTCAAGTAGGACTCAAAGAAAGACAAAACGTCTATACAGCGTTCAAAACACGCATGGATGAGCTTTACAAAGACCTCAAACTAGAAGGACAAGAAAAAGAGCGCATTTTCTTTCAAGCTAAACTCGAAGGCTTATTGGCTTCGCCAGACAAACAACGCCTTTTGCAGTCAGAACGCCAAGAGATCCGCAAGCAAATTGACTTCCTACAAAAAGATATTTTCACGCTAGAAAACAACCTCGGATTCTTCGCGCGCTCCAAAGGCGCAGACCAACTTCGCCTCGATGTTCAGAAAAAAGTCGAAGCAGCGCAAGAAAAAATCCAAGGATTGAAAGCCAAGCTCAAACTCATTCCGAATGAATAGTTTCATCAACTTACTTTTGTTGGTCATGAGCTTGCCAACGCTCCTGTTTTCAGTTTTTGTCGGTTTTGACCTCCCGATTGACTTTTTGAATACAACTGGTGCGCGCCTCCCATATAGCAATGAAGTGTATCTTGTTTTGGGTTTGGTGATTTTGATCATTGGGCTCAGACGTACAATTCGCCGCTGGATGGGCGTATCAATGGTCAAGCAGGTGGGTAAGTTTGTTTGGAATGCACCCATCAGCAAGACGCGTCGCACGCGCGTATTTGTTTATAATTCCATTGAAGGTGTGGTCTTTTTGAGCCTTGCTTTTGCCCATTGGTTTTTGACGCCAAATGCGCTTTTTGTACTGCTGGTGTACCTCATTTTAGCGCTCGACTCCTTTCTATTTGTCCTGATCAATCAGTCAAATTTTAGAGTGGGCCTGAGTTCAAAAGCTATTCTTGTCGCCGATAGAGAAGTCTTGCTCATTTATCTTAATGGCCTCAGAAAAGTGTCCGTAAGTCAGCAAACGGTTTACTTTGACTACAGCGAAAACCTCCAACTTTCTTTTCCGCTGGATTGCATCGAGGAACAGCAAAAAGCTAACTTCTTTGCGGCTTTAGAAGGTCAAATAGACCGCGACCGCGTGCTATTTCAGCACACAAAATAGATTTCGTACTTTCGTAGCATGCGAGGTGCAGCTCCCCAGAAAATTCTCATTGTTCGCCTGAGTTCTATTGGCGATATCGTCCTGACTTTTCCTGTTGTAGCGGCCATCAAATCTTACTTTCCAGCGTGTCAAATAGATTACGTTACTAAAAAGCAATTTGCAACTTTACTCGAAGCTTGCCCTGATATCAATCAGGCTTTTTTCTTTGACAACTCCTTGGCGCAATTGCGTCAACAACTAGATTTCCAGCACTACGATGCCGTTTTTGACCTCCACCACAACCTTCGCACACGCTTGTTGCTTTTTGCTTGTGCAGCACCTGTTTATCGCTTCCCAAAAAACAACATCCAAAAATGGTTGTTGACCAAGTTTAAGGTGCGTCCAAAACAACGCACGCATGTGGTCGAGCGCTATCTAGCACCGCTGCAAGAATTCGTGCATGATTGGAAGCCACTGAATGCCGCTTTCCAGTACAAGATTCCTTCTATGGCGCAATTCGACGTCGAAAAAAGGTTTAGCGTTAAGCCGAAAACCTATATTGCCATTGCCATTGGCGCACAGTTTGCCACCAAGCGAATGCCTACAGATTTGCTCATTCAGCTCATCGGGCAAATGACGCTGCCAATTGTCCTTTTAGGTGGGAAGGAAGACCTTCAAACAGCTGAACTGATCATCGAGAATTGTCGTCAAAATAAGCTGGTTTCTGCCGTGGGCCAGACCAGCATTCACGAGTCGGCTTGGTTGGTTCAAAATGCAAAAGCCTTGCTTACCCACGACACCGGCCTGATGCATATTGGCGCAAGTTTTGAGCTGCCCATTCATGTCATTTGGGGCAATACCACCCGTGATTTCGGGATGTATCCTTACCGTTTAGAACAGGAAGATGTTTTCCACTATGAGGTAGCTGATTTAGCTTGTAGGCCCTGTTCCAAAATTGGTCATCAGCAATGTCCGAAGGGGCATTTTGACTGCATGCGCAAGCAAGATTTACAGCAAATTGCGGCGGCACTGAATCAGTGATCGCTGTCTAGAAATAATTTTTTGAGTTCAGTGGCCTCAGAGGGCTTCATTTTTCCGGCCAAGATGAGTGCCAATTGTTTGCGTCTGAGCGCGCCTTCATAGCGTGTTTTTTCTTCTTCGGTTTCCGGGATCAGTTCGGGCACCTGAATCGGATTTCCATTCTGATCTACAGCTACAAATGTGTAAATGGCCTCGTTGCACTTTTCGCGTTTTCCGGTAACGGCATCTTCGACAAAAACATCTAAAAAAACCTCCATAGATGAATTAAAAGCCCTAGAAACTTTGGCCTCTAGGGTTACAATTGAGGCGTGGTTGATGGGTTTTTGAAAAGACACATTATTCACAGAAGCCGTGACCACAACGCGTTTGGAGTGGCGGTGGGCAGATACACTTGCAATGACGTCCATCCAAGCAAGAAGTTGACCTCCGAAGAGATTGCCGAGCGTGTTGGTGTCGTTGGGCAATACAATTTTGGTTGTAATAGCGAGGGTGTCGATGGCTTTATTGGCTTTCATAGAACAAAGTTAATGAATCAATGTTATCGATAATATTTAAAAGGACAATATATAAATTTAGCAGACTTATTGTATTTTTACGACAAACTATCATGCTCTATCTGAATCAACTATGAAACGTTACTCTATCTTGGTGCTCTTTTTAGGTGCACTTACACTTTTTTCTAGTGCTCAAGCACAAAAGCCTCAACGGGTTTTGGACGTGCAAAACATGCGCGAAGGCGAAAATGTAGAATACTGCATTACGCACAAAAAACACGCAGCATTGCTTCAAAATCCTGACTACGTCAAAGGCTTGTCCATTGCTGAAACAGAATACGAAACCGTTTCGAAAAAAGGAGAAAGTCAGAAAGCAACTATTTACACCATCCCGGTTGTATTTCACGTGCTGCACTTCGGAGGCATTGAGAATATTTCCGACGAGCAAATCCTAAACGCCTTGGCAATCCTCAATAGAGATTACCGCAAGCAAAATGCAGATACTGCAAATGTACACCCGGATTTTCAAGGGATGCCTGCCGATGCAGAAATCGAATTCAAGCTGGCAACTATAGCGCCAAACGGACAATGCTTTAGCGGCATTACACGTACGTTCTCTCCATTGAGTCTTCAAGGAGACGACGGCGGTGACCAAGTAGACGCCATTGTTGCTGGCAATAACGTGTACAACGGTGTGTGGCCTGGCAACAAATACCTCAACATCTTTATTTGTGGTGAAATTGGCGGAGCAGCTGGCTACACTTACAAACCTTCTAATTGGGGAGCCACAAGTATGCAAAACGGCATCTGGATCCTTCACGATTATGTCGGCGCAATTGGCACCGGTTCAGTCGGTGCAAGCCGTGCCCTTACGCATGAAGTCGGGCATTGGCTCAACCTCGACCACACTTGGGGTGGCAACAACAACCCGGGCAACACAACAAGTTGCAGTACCGACGACAACGTTCAAGATACCCCTAACTGCATCGGTGTTACGGCATGTTTGCTCAATGCCAACACTTGTAATTCAGACAACAACTATTGGGGTTTTGACATCCGCGATAACGTCGAAAACTACATGGATTACTCTTATTGCTCAAAAATGTATACCGAAGGCCAACGCACACGCATGCGCAACGCTCTACAAGTAACGAGCACTGGTCGCGCAAATGTGGTATCTGCCGCTAATTTAGCAGCAGTGGGTGCATCCGGAACGCCTTACTTATGCAAAGCGGACTTCAGCGCCGATAAATCTACAATTTGCCTTGGCAATACAGTTCAATTTCAAGATGAATCTTATAATGCTGTAGCCAACTGGAGTTGGGTCATCACGCCTTCAACAGGTTGGTCTTTTGCCAATGGCACATCGGCAAGCTCTGCTAATCCCGCAATTACTTTTGATACACCTGGCATGTACGATGTCCAACTGACCGCAACCGACGGCACCAACAGCGACGCCGAGACCAAAACAGGATTTATTCGCGTGTTGGGTGCACCTGCAAGTATTCCTTATTGGGAAGGTTTTGAGTCGTATACGTCTTTGAGTAATCTACCTAATTGGGAAGTTTACAATGCGCCAGTCAACAACGCTTTTGTTGTTGAATCCAATTTCGGTCATACAGGCACAAAATGTGCGCGCCTCAACAACTTTGGTCAGGCAGCATCTAACATTGACGAACTCACCTCTACCAACATCGATTTGTCTGGCATCGACACCACTACCGGTTCAGTCACCCTTTCTTTCCGTTATGCATACCGCAAAAGAACTTCCAGTGACTACGAATACCTCAAAGTATTCATTACCGGCAACTGCGGTGAAAACTGGGCGCAAAGAAAAACGCTTGGTGGAAACCAACTATCTAATCAGGTTTCTTCAACTGCATGGGCACCATCAAGTCAAGCCGATTGGGTCACCGTTCACATGACAAACGTCACCGATAACTACTTTACAGATAACTTCCGCATGCGCTTCAAGTTTGAGGGCGAGGGCGGCAACAACTTCTTCCTAGACGACATCAATTTGTACAGTGGCAGCCCTTCCAATGATTTGGTTTTGGCGGCTGTAGGCCAGGATCAATTTACAGATTTAAACCTTTATCCAAACCCAACAGATGGCGATGTCCATGTGCAGTTTACAGCACAAGTTGGTGGTTCGGCTCAATTGCGCATCACGGATATCAGCGGCAAAAACATTGCGCACTATCCTTTGCAAGTGCAAACCGGTGCTAACTTAGTCATTACCGACACCAAGCAATTGGCAAGCGGAAGCTACCTCATGGTGCTTGAACTCAATGGCGAATCAAGCGTCCGACCGTTTGTAGTGAAATAAATTTGGCTGAAGCGAGGTCAATTCAATTGATCCTCGTGCTGACTGAAAAATTCAAATAGGAGCTTTGCTTTTGCAGCTCCTATTTTTTTTGTAATCAGTTCCGGCGCCGCTTCCTTCATCTTCGTCAAAGACTTGAATTCGTGGTAAAGTGCCTCTATTGTTTTTGGCCCCAATCCCTTGACCTGATCAAGGGCTGATCCGACTGCATTTTTACTGCGGCGATTGCGGTGATGGCTGAGGCCAAAACGGTGCGCTTCGTCGCGGAGTTGCTGTACTAACTTTAATGCGAGCGAACGACGGTCTAAAATCAGTGAACGCGAGAAGCCCGGCTTGTAAAGCTCTTCTAATCTTTTGGCCAAACCAACGAGTTTAAGTTCGTGCTGCAAACCAATTTCCTCAATAGCTTCTAACGCTGCGCCTAGCTGCCCTTTGCCGCCATCAATGATGATGAGGTCGGGCAGAGGTTGTCCTTCCGCTTTTAAGCGGCTGTAGCGCCTGCCAACAGCTTCTTTCATGGTGCTGAAGTCATCGGGCCCAACGACAGTTTTGACATTGAAGTGGCGGTAGTCTGCTTTGCTTGGTGCGCCATGCTTAAAAACAACACAGGCCGAGACTGGATTGGTACCTTGTAAGTTCGAGTTATCGAAACATTCAATGTGCAGCGGCGGCTTGGATAAGCCAAGTGCACTCTGCAGTTCTAAAACAGCTTGCATTGGTGCATTTTGAACAGCTGTACTCTTGTTCATGGCAGCTTTTCGGGCCTGCAGCTGGGCATGACGCACGTTGTCGATGGCCATCTCGAGCAATTGTTTTTTTTCGCCAATTTTGGGAAACAAACTTTTGGCGTCTGCAAGTAAAAGCGGATCTTTAATACCCACCACAATTTCTTTCGAACTGCTTTCAAAATGACCCCGAAGTTGCGGGATAATCTGCCTGTATAAAGTTTCAAGCGGTACATCTAGCGGATCGGACACCTTTGAAGTGTAAGCATGGACAATACTTCCCTCACAAATAACAAGGTAACTCAGCCAGGCATCAGGTTGGGCTTTTTCGACATAACACACGTCAAAATTTTGCGTGTGATCCGATACCATCATCGATTTGGCTTGGTATTTACCGAGTGCATCGATGAGTTCTTTACAGCGTTGGGCAGCTTCAAATGCCTGGGTACTCGCGTGCGCCAGCATATCTTTTTTGAGTTGCTGGATCAAAGAAAAGTTTTTGCCTTCTAGTAAGAGGCGAATGGTTTGCAAAGTTTGGTCATACGCAACGCTCGTTTGCATGTTTTCACAAGGCCCCGCACATTTGCCAATATGATATTCAAGACATACTTTGTATTTGCGTTGTTCGAGTTTCTGCGTCCGCAAGTCGAGTGCACAAGTTCTGATCTGAAAAAGCTCGCGAATGAGTGTCAGCAATTGATGCATTTGCTTGACGTTAGGGTAGGGGCCATAATAGGTGGACCCGTCATTGAACTTGCGCCTGGTCGGAAAAACCCGCGGAAAAGCTTCATTTTTGATGACGATCCAAGGATACGTTTTGTCGTCTTTGAGCAAGACGTTATAACGTGGCTTGTAACTCTTGATGAGGTTGTTCTCGAGCAATAAGGCATCGAGTTCGTTTTGCACGACTGTAAAGCGCAAATCGCAAATGAGCTTCACTAAAGTGCGCGTTTTGCCGTCTAAATGATCTTTTTGAAAGTAGGAACTGACACGTTTTTTGAGGTCGATAGCCTTTCCTACATAGATGATTGTCCCATTTTGATCCAAAAATTGATACACTCCCGGGTTGTGCGGTAGCGTATTCACTTTATTGGCCAGTTGGTCTTTGGAAATCATGGCTCAAAATTAGAAACATTGTGCGGAATATCTCGCTCTTCTTATCTTTGTTGCATGCTAGATGAATTTATCAAATCGGCCTTACAGGAAGATATCCAAGATGGCGACCACTCCTCAATGGCTTGTGTGCCTGCTGCTGCCAAGTCAAAAGCGATTTTATTGCTCAAAGAAGCGGGCGTATTAGCCGGTATGCAAGTGGCCCAAAGAATTTGTGAAATTTACGACCCCAGCCTGCATATGACCACACTTTTAAAGGATGGCGACCGCGTCAGTTATGGTCAGATTGCATTTACTTTGGAAGGGTCAGCGCGTTCTATTTTAGCGGT
>JBFYPV010000075.1:0-7470 GCA_041303085.1 Crocinitomicaceae bacterium | reverse complement strand
CCTATTGCTTTGGCAAAGGCCATGGTGGTGTCGTAGGTGAGTTTTTCGTAAAGTGGTTTTTCCATCCCGACTGAACTCACGCCGGCACAGAAGAAACAGGCATCATAACCTTGAAGTTTGGAATCGTTTTCTGGAAGATCGAGAAATTCAGCAACGATGTATTCGCTTAATTTTGGGTGTGACTTTCCGCTTGGTTTTCGACTCACACTTAAAATTTCTTGAACGCGCGGGTCGTTGAGACATTCGATTAAAATTCCTTCACCGATCATGCCAGTGGCGCCTGTTAAAATGATTTTCATTTATTGATAATTTAAATTTGGAAATAAGCTGTACATCGTGTCTGTATCTACCTCATCACCAAATTGATAGCGGTGTTTAAGCAAGGCTTCTTTTTGAAAGCCAAACTTTGCCATCAGGCGATTCGAGGGCACATTATCCGTAGCAACAAAGGCTTCGATGCGATACAAGTCCATTTCGTTTTTACCGTAGGCAAGAATGGGTTCTAAGGCTTCAGACATGTAGCCCTTGCGTTTGAATTCGTCCTGCTTTAAACTGTAAAAAAGCTCGGCGCGGTGGTGCTGTTTGGCCCAAGAATGATAGCCTGCCCAACCCAAAACTTCCTGCGTTTCCTTCGAGACTAATTGAAAAAATTGAATGGTTAGGTTATAAGTGGAAAACCCGCCTTTGTAGCGGCTGCACTCGAGTTCGTATTCTTCGTCATTTTGATGCCCAAAAATGCGCATAATTTCCTCCTTTTTATAGGTTGAAAAAATAGCATCATAGGCTTCTTGATCGAACAAAATGAGGTTCAATCTGGGTGTTTCTAACAATGGTTGAAAAGTCTTCACCAAACGAAGGTACTCATTCACATTCAACTGAAAAAAATCGGGCAGAATTACTACCTTTGTTTTTATGCGCAATCTCATCGCTTTTTTGCAACGTTTCCGGATCTTCTTGGTCTTTGCTGTGCTGCAAATTCTGGCGCTCAGTTGGTATGTCACCTACTTGAGTTTTCCGCGCAATCAATTCCTGACTACCAATAACAATATTGCGATTCAAATCCTCGAATGGGAACACGACCTCACTAAGCATTTCAACCTGAGTAAAAACAATACCCAACTGCAATGGGAAAACACCTACTGGCGCAAACGACAACCCCAGTTTATGTATCAGTTGACTCGCTCCAAAGTCAAAATAAACGATACTATTTTTGAGCAACAATACACCTACATTCCAGCAGAAGTGATCAATTCAAGTGTAAATCGCCGCAATAACTATTTTACACTCAACGTTGGGAGCGCTCAAGGCATCAAGCGCGGAATGGGCGTTTTTTGTCACGAAGGTGTGGTGGGCGTGATCCACTATGCCAGTAAGCACTATAGTTTGGTTAAAACGGTACTGACCGAAGACATCAATATCGACGTCAATATCCACACGAAAAAATCAGATTTGCCAGGCTTTATCAAATGGGACGGCCAAAATGCGCGCTATGGCACCCTTACCGGTATCAACAACGATTTGCGCATCAAAAAATGGTCTAAAGTAGTCACGCGCGGTGGCTCTGGCATCTTCCCGAAAGGCATTCCAGTCGGAAAGGTCAGTCATACAGAACCCATTGAAGGGCAAGCACAATGGAAAGTAGACATCCTATTTGCTGCCGATTACCGCACCTTGCAACGCGTCTACGTCATTAAGAATCTACACTTAGCTGAGCAAACTACGCTAGAAGCCCGAATTCCTACTGACGACGAATAACATGAATATCGTTTACAAACATATCATCCGCTTTGTGGTCTTTGCTTTTTTGCAGGCATTGGTCTTCAATCAGCTCAATATTGGTTTTGGAATCCACCTCATGATACAACCATTGTTCATCATGTTGCTGCCTTTTGAACTCACCGTTATTCCACTCATGGGTATTGCCTTTTTAATGGGGCTCGTGATCGATATTTTCTCCAATACCTATGGCCTCAATACTTCAGCATTGGTCTTGATGGCGTATCTGCGTCCAATTGTCTTTAAAATTTACGGGCCGCGCGAAGGCTATGACCCACTCAAAGAACCGACCTCTCAAGACATGGGCAGCAGTTGGTTTGCACTTGTTTATGGCTTGCTACTTGGGCTACATACCTTTTGGTTCTTTTTACTCGAAATTTTTGAATTGGGCCGTTTCGGTTTTATCTTGCAAAAGACCTTTTTCAGCGGCGTGCTTTCGTTCTTGTTGGCGCTGCTCATCCAGAGTTTCATTTTGAATAGCAAACAGAAAAAATGAACCTAGACGCGCGCCGAAATGTCATCATCAGTTTTTTTATCTTGGTAATTGGCATTTACCTGTTCAAGCTGTTCTATATGCAAGTCATAGACGACACCTGGACACTCCGCGCAAATGAAATCGCCGAAAAACGCAAAGAAATTTTTCCGCCAAGGGGGGTCATCTTTGACCGCAACGGCAAAAAAATCGTGACCAACCAAACTTACTACAACCTCATGATGGTAGAAGACAGCATCGTCGATCTCGATACCGCTGCTTTTGCCAAACTCATCGGCTGGACGCGCCAAGAAGTCCGCAATCGTTTCAAAGAAATTGTAGACGGCGAGGGCTCTTATTACAATAAAATCTCGCGCAAACGCACACCCAACTATCAAAAAATCCGGGCCTACCCCTTCTTGAAAGAACTCACACTAGAAGAAATGTCCCTGATTGCGCCGCATTTGGCCAATTTCAAAGGCTTTTACGAAGAAGCGACCAGTGCGCGCAACTACCCATACAAAAGTGCCGCCAACATCTTAGGGTATCTTTCAGAAGTTTACCGCGAAGAAATCGATGAAGACCGCTTCTATAAACCCGGTAACAACATCGGCCGTGCAGGAATAGAACGCTTCTACGAAAAAGAATTGCGCGGCATTAAAGGCATCAAATACATCGTGACCTCCGCACTCAACAACGCTATTGAATCTTATGCCGACGGCAAATACGACACAACCGCACGCCAAGCTGAGCCCTTGAAAATGGGAATGGATGTAGTGTTGCAAACCTATGGCGAAGAGCTTATGCTCAAGAAAAAAGGCTGTATTGTAGCCATCGAGCCATCTTCGGGCGAAATCCTGAGCATGGTATCGGCACCTTCTTACGACCCCAACTTATTGGTGGGCAAGCGTAATATTAGCGCCAATTACCCTAAACTGGCACGCGACCCCAACCTACCGCTTTTTCCGCGGCCTTTGCAAGCAGAATACCCGCCGGGTTCGATCTTCAAGTTGGTCCAGAGTTTAATTGGCATGCAAGAAGGTGTCATCAATGCCAATACCGGCTTTCCTTGTGACAAAAGTTTGGTAGGCTGCCACAACCACCCCTCTGCGCGCAACATCGCCGAAGCGATTCAATATTCGTGCAACCCATACTACTACATGGCCGTGCGCCGCATTATCCAGCAAGGTGTCAAGAAAAATATCAATGCGGATGCCGAATACGGGCTCAACAAATGGTACAAGTACATCCGTAGTTTTGGTTTGGGTGAAACATTCGATACCGACGTCAGTGGGCAAAGGCCTGGCCTCATTCCAAATCCTGCTTTCTACGACAAATGGTACGGCCACCACACTTGGGCTTTCTCCACCATACGCTCCATTTCTATCGGCCAGGGTGAAGTAAAGCTCACGCCGCTGCAAATGGCAAACATCGTGGCCATTATCGCCAATAAAGGTTGGTACTATACCCCGCATTTTGTGCGCGCTATTGGCCGCCATGGCTCCTTGCCTCAGTTTCGTAAAAAACGCTGGACCATGATCAATTACCGCCACTTTGACGCCGTGATGGAAGGCATGCGCAGGGTAGTCAATGAGCCAGGTGGTACCGGAAAAATGGCGCGCCTCGACGACATCATGGTCTGTGGAAAAACCGGCACCGTACAGAACCCACACGGCGAAGACCACTCTGTCTTCTTTGCCTTTGCACCCATGAAAAACCCTAAAATCGCCATTGCTGTCTTTGTGGAAAATGCAGGTTGGGGCGGTACGTGGGCAGCGCCTATTGCCTCCTTAATGATCGAAAAATACCTCAAAGGAAAAGTTTCAGATCTTGAGAAAGAAAAGCGCATTTTAGAGGCGTCCATTGCTTATCAATCTTCGAATTAATGCGCAAACAAGAGAGCCTCACCGAACACCTCGACTGGCCGCTTTTTGGCGCCTTGCTCACCATGCTCTTGATGGGTCTGGCAACCGTCTATTCGGTTGCATACAACGAAGATGCCCCCTCGCTCTTTAACTTCTCGGAGAAATACGGTCGGCAATTATTTTGGATCATCTTTTCGCTGTTTTTAGGTTTACTCGTTTTTCTCATCGACTCCGACATCTACCGCCGGCTCGCCATTCCCATTTATTTATCGACACTCGTGCTGCTCGTGGTGGTACTCTTTATGCCTGCTGTGCACGGCGCCCACGCTTGGCTTGGTGTTGGCTCTTTTGGGGTGCAGCCCGCAGAATTTGCCAAAATATCCACCTCACTTCTGCTTGCCAAATACATCAGTGGGCTCACCGTTAAGCAACAAACCACCAGCACGGTCCTGACGGCTAGTAGCATCCTGCTCATCCCAATGGTCCTGATTTTATTGCAGCCCGATGCTGGAACATTTGTAGTTTTTACTTCATTTTTATTTGTGATGTACCGCGAAGGCCTGACCTTCGATCCTATCATTCTCAAATTTGTCAATAGCATTCCGGGTGTTCGCTATAAAGAAACTTGGGTGGGGTCTCACTTTATCCCGATCTTGTTTGCACTTGTCTTTTTAAGTGTCATCACCCTCCTGATCAAAGATGTTCATTTCGATCTTCCTGTTTTTGGTTATGTGCTTTCTCTTAGTGGCTCATCGAGCGTTATTTTTGGCTTGTTGCTCATTTACGGACTATCTTGGTTGCTCATGCAGCGCTTCAGCACGCGCCGTGAACGCTCCCGATTAATGGTCGTACTTACCTTAGGTTTACTGATCAGCAGTGCAATTAGTTTTGGTGTAGATAAAGGATTTGCCTCATTGCGCAAGCACCAAAAAGACCGCATCGAGCTCTTTTTAGGCCTGCGCGAAGACCCCAACGGCGACGACTACAACCGCAACCGCGCCATGGCAGCGGTAGGTTCTGGAGGCTTTTTAGGCAAAGGCTACCGCGAAGCATCGGTTTCTAGTGTGCGCTCAAACCACGTTCCCGAAAGTGAAACCGATTTCATCTTTTGCCCTTTTGCCGAAGAATGGGGGTTTGTGGGGGTTGTGATCTTGTTTATTTTGTACTTTTTTGTGTTGTTTCGCATCATTATTATTGCTGAACGGCAGCGCGCCGCCTTTAACCGGATCTATGCCTATTGTGTAGCCATGATCCTTTTTTATCACTTTGCCATTAATATTGGCATGAACATCGGCTTTGCGCCAGTTATCGGGATTCCCTTACCGTTTTTCAGTTACGGTGGGTCTTCTATGATGTCGTTTAGCGTGATGCTATTCATCTTATTGAAACTCGATGCCCAGCGCAAAGATGTCTTACGTTAATTAGTTGTAAATTAAAACATATGAAAAGAAACGCGCCTGTTTTGAATGAGCAAGAACAAAAGAAAATGACCAAGTTGTTTTGGATTGTCGCCTTGCTGCCTTTCTTTTTGGTAGCAAGCATTCTTCTATTGCAGTCCGAAGATGACCTTCCTCCTGTCTCGATGCTAGACAACCCACCAGAATTGCAAGCATCTTTGATCCTCGCCAAAAAAAGCGTCAAGGAAGACACCGTCATTGGTCGTTTTTGGCAAGTGAATCGCACGAGTGTCAAGTACCGCGAAATTTCTGCGTACGTTACCGACGCCCTCATTTCTACCGAAGATGAGCGCTTTATTCAGCACTCTGGCGTAGATTTCCGTGCTTTGGCCCGTTCTTTTACCTCTTTAGGCCGTTCGGGAGGTGCCTCAACCATTCCGCAGCAGTTAGCCAAATTGCTCTTTACGCTACAGCAGCGCCAACGCGAAGAAATTGCACGCGCCAGTGGCACCCGTCTAGAATTACCTTACGTGGGTGGCTTGCTCGGTAAATTCCGACGCGTCAGTGAAAAAGCAAGAGAAAACATTATTGCCAAACGCCTAGAGGAACGCTTCACCAAAGAAGAAATCATCACGATGTACCTCAATCAGTTCGATTTCTTGTACAATGCAGTGGGCATAGAAAACGCCGCGCGTGTTTATTTCAATAAAAGACCAAAAGACCTCTCTAAATCAGAAGCAGCTACTTTGGTTGGGCTTTGTAAAAACCCCACAATTTTCAATCCTTACAGTTATCAAATCCGAAATTACCGAGCCAAAATTGCGGATAACAAAGGCGTAGCGCTCAGCGCTGTTACCAAAGAAGAAATCTTAGCAGCACGCGCCAAAGATTCTACCATTGCGCACTCTAGACGCAATCAAGTCTTGTTTCAATGGCTCAAGAACAGTGAAAAAGGAAATGAAGCCTTGCGCTCTAAAATTACCCGAGAAGAATACAACAAGCTCATCAAGACACCAATTGTAATCCGCTACCGCTCCCTCGACCACAAAGAAGGAATGGCGCCGTATTTCAGAAAAGAATTACGCACCGAAGTGCAGTCTATCCTTTTGGCTAAAAAAGCCGACGGTACCTTCAAGTACTTGCGCGAAGATGGCAGCCCTTATGATATCGACGCCGACGGACTCAAAATTTACACAACCCTGAACCCAACCATGCAGCGCTATGCGGAGCAGGCCGTCGAAAGACACATCAACGAAGAGCTCCAACCGCAATTTGACCTCAACAACAAAGGCTTAAAGAACTATCCGTTCTCCAATAGCATCAAGCCAGAAATTGTAGAGCAAATCATGACCTCCGCACGCCACAACTCAGACCGCTACAAAAAATTGGTCGCTTTGGGCTTGGCTGAAGTAGAAATCAATAGAAACTTCAACGAACCCGTAGAAATGACCGTCTTCAGCCTCAAAGGCGAAAAAGACACCGTCATGAGCCCCAATGATTCTATTCGTTACTACAAAGCCTTTTTGCATGCAGGTATGGTTTCCGTAGACCCACGAACTGGGTTTGTGAAAGCTTGGGTTGGCGGCATCAACTTCAAGCACTTTGGTTACGACCACGTGCGCCAAGGGAAGCGCCAAGTGGGTTCTACCATCAAGCCATTTGTTTATGCAGCAGCGCTTTCCATGAAAGTCGTGAATCCTTGTACAGGCTTTTCTGCCGACGAATACTGCCTAGACCTCGTTGACCACAACACCAATAAAGTGGTGGGCCAATATTGCCCTGCAGGGCCAGCGGCACCAACCGTTCGAGACGGGCTTGCGCAGTCGTCGAACAAAGTAACTGTAGCCGTTATGGGCCGCATGGGAAATTTCAACCCGGTTCAAAAAACTGGCGGGCCGTATCAGATCGAAAAGCTCCTCAAGAAAATGGAAATTGAGCTGAACCCCAATGATGTTGTTCC
>JBFYPV010000074.1:0-2993 GCA_041303085.1 Crocinitomicaceae bacterium | reverse complement strand
CAGCCTTGGCTGCACAGGCTCAGACACACTCCAGTTATTTTACGGAACACTTCCCGACCTCAACGCAGGGCCTGATCAAAGTGTTTGCTTCGGACAAGAAGTGACGCTCACCGGAACCGGTGGTATTTTCATGTACTGGGACTTCGCCATCGACGGGATTCCTTTTATTCCACAAACAAGCGGCAGTTATGTACTCTTCGGAGCAAGCAACGAAGGTTGCCAAAGCACCGACACCGTTTTTATCAGTGTCAATGATGCAACCAGCAATACCATAACCGTCTCGGCAATCGACAGCTATACCATCAATGGCGAAACCTACACAGCTTCCGGAACCTATACCCAATTGCTCACCAATGCCGCAGGCTGCGATAGCTCGCTCACCATCATTCTCACGCTTGATTTTACAGGTTTAAATGAAAATGAACAGCTGTTTAGTATCTATCCTAACCCGGTCAAGGACATTTTTGTGATTGCCGTGGCGCCTGAACTGATTGGTCAAGAATTGCACATGACGAATATCGAAGGAAAAAGCGTGCTTTCTCAATTGATTGGCACTGCAAACCAGGCCATCAACGTTCAGCAGCTGCCATCGGGAATTTATTTCCTTCAAATTGGTGAAGGTGTTCAAAAAGTGTTGGTAGAGTAGGGAGTCAAACCACCCAACTTATCTCTTCGACGTCAGTGGATTGCGCAAATTGGTATAGCCTACCAAGTGCAAGCGCACAACTCCAACGGGCAATTTAGCTTTAACGAGTACCGGAATTCTATTGGCATCGGCCGTGACCCAAAACTGAACATCTTCTTCGTCCTTGAAGTAACGACCGGTCTGGACTAGCGGTACAAACTTGTGGCATTTGAACTTTCCTTTTTCTGTATCGATGACTTGGTCGGTGATGTACTTGATTTTGAGCGTAAAGACTTCGTTGTCCATGAAAATTGGGAAACTGAAGGTTTGGCCCTTTTTGGCGCCTTTGAAATCTAAAGTACGGGCGTAGTAAAAGGCAGAAATCATGTCTTGGGCGCCCATCGGGATTTTAAAGGTCTTGCCTTTATTGGTTTCTACGGTTTCTTTTTGATGATGAAAAGTGTAATCCTGACTGATTTTATAACCGCCTTCATCTACACGCCGCTTGAAAAACCAAGGCATGATACTGCGTTGATCTAGGTAAGATTCATAAGTGTCGTCTACATGAAAAACGTTGTCAAAAGTATTGATTGAGTAACCTTTGGCAACGGCATGATACAAGGGGCGGCCGTGTCCTTTGCGGTCGGTCCATTTGAGATAGAGCGTTGCTTCGCCGGCGTCAATGAGACCATAAGACAAGTGGTAGCGCAATTTCTCACCTACTGCAAAAGCATCGTTGTCGGTAACCGGGAAAACTTCTTTACCGCTACTGGAGAGCAGCGTGAGTAAGAACAGTATCGAGAGGGCGTAAAAGAATGCTTTCATGGCAGTAGTTTTTCATCGCCAAGCAAAGCACATGCCAAAAAAATCCTACTCGATGATCAGGATGTAATTGTTTTTCTTGCCCTTGCCTAGCAACGCATAACGCCCGTTGATGAGCTCGGCCGAAGTAAGGATGAAGTCTTCGCCTACTTTTTCTTTATTGACGGAAATAGCATTGGCTTTGAGTTCGCGACGGGCTTCTCCGTTGGAGCTCAAGAAACCTGTTTTGGCAGCAAGTGCATCGATGATGCTCATGCCAGTTCCAAATTCTGCAGCAGAGATGGTAGCTTGTGGAACGCCTTCAAATACGGCAAAGAAATCTTTTTCTGAGAGCGAACGGAGGTCATCGGCAGTGGATTTCCCGAAGAGGATGTTACTTGCTGCAATTGCCGTTTGTAGGGCAGCTGCACCGTGCACACGCGTGGTGATGTCTTCGGCAATCGCTTTTTGCAGCACGCGCAAATGTGGTGCTTCGGCATGAGCCGCTTCTAGTGCTTCAATTTCTGCTTGCGTTCGCAAGGTGAAGATGCGGATGTAGTTGGCGGCGTCTGTATCGGAGGCATTGAGCCAGAATTGATAGAAAGCATAAGGACTGGTCTTTTCTGGATCGAGCCAAACCGAACCGCTTTCTGTTTTGCCGAATTTAGTGCCATCAGCTTTCTTGATCAAAGGCGTAGTAACAGCATAGGCCTCGCCACCTGCTTTGCGGCGAATGAGTTCTGTACCGGTAACGATGTTGCCCCATTGGTCAGAGCCGCCCAATTGAAGGATGCAGTTGTGGTGTTTGTTGAGGTGATAGAAGTCGTAGCCCTGCACCAATTGGTAGGAGAATTCGGTGAAAGACATACCGGTTTCGAGGCGCTTTTTGACAGAATCTTTGGCCATCATGTAGTTGACTGAGATGTGCTTGCCGACGTCGCGGATGAAGTCTAAGAAAGACATGTCTTTGAACCAGTCGTAGTTGTTGACCATCTCGGCTGCGTTGTCTTTGCAGTCAAAATCTAAGAAGGCCTCGAGCTGCTTGCGCACACAAGCCACGTTGTGGTCTAAGGTAGCGGTATCAAGTAAATTGCGTTCTTGACTTTTGCCCGACGGATCGCCGACCATTCCTGTGGCGCCGCCAACAAGTGCATAAGGTTTGTGACCTGCTCGTTGGAAATGCACGAGGGTCATGATTTGAACGAGATGCCCCACGTGTAGGGAATCAGCGGTTGGGTCAAAGCCGATGTAGCCAGCGGATACTTTTTTGAGAAGGGCTTCTTCTGTTCCGGGCATGATGTCGTGGATCATGCCGCGCCATTGGAGTTCTGCGATAAAGTTGCTGGGCATTTTATTTGGTTAATTCTTTGAATACTTCTTCTAGTGTTTTTTGCTCGATGTTGAGTGTCAAAATGAGCCAATCTTGTGCTTGCGCGAACTGAGCTACCTCTTTGCGGAGGTCGGTGTTGCTGAGTGATTCGATCAGCCAGCCGTTATTGAGGGCTTCCACCTTGCTAGCGTTCGGGATCTTTTTGAGTTGTGCTGCGCTGACTTTGTTGTCAAACTC
>JBFYPV010000073.1:0-12283 GCA_041303085.1 Crocinitomicaceae bacterium | reverse complement strand
TTGTCAATCAGTCTTTGTTCCCAACCATTTTATTGCGCTGTGGCGAATACGCGAGTGAGCGCTACCCGGCTTATGCCATTCTTGGTAAAGATGCACAAATCAAGGTGCGCGCCAAGCACCAAGAAGAAGCCCCGCTGCGTTTTGTATCCGAGCAAACAGAATTCATAGCCCAATACATCGCCTCGCCCAATCAATTGCGCATTCAAATTGGCGGAAGCGCGGCCTTGGAAAGACTCAAGGCGGGCATCTATGCGCTCAAAAGCACTGATGTGCTCGCGCAGCTCGCACTCAACAACAACCGCTCGGAATCCAAGCTCGAGCTGCTTGACCAAACTGCTTTACTCGAACTTTTAGAAACCAACGGCATAAAAAATTGTACTTTTAACCAAATCAAAGAAGGACAAAGCCTGACCGCCATTCAGCTCGAAGACACCCAAAGCTACTGGCGCTACTTTCTCGTATTTGGACTCCTTTGTCTTTTGGCCGAACTCTCATTGTTAAAATGGTGGAAATGAAAATTCAACTCAACAACGCAACAATCCTAGACCCGCAATCCAGCTGGAACAACCAAACTTGTGATGTACTCATCGCAGATGGTCAAATTATTGAAATCGCCGCCAAACTCGATCATCCTGATGCGCTTCAAGTGCAGTCACCTAACCTTTGCCTCACCACTGGTTTGATAGACCTCAAAGCAGACTTCTGCGACCCAGGTCACGAACACAAAGAAACAATTGTATCGGGCCTAGATGCGGCCAGTGCAGGTGGCTACACCCGTGTTTATATTCAGCCGGGCACACAGCCTGTCATCGACAACAAAGCGCTCGTAAGCTATGTGCAACAGCAAAGCGTGAACAGCACCACTTTACTGGGCGTCAATGGTGCGCTATCCAAAGGCAATGCTGGAGAAGAACTCGCCGAAATGTATGAGCTCTACCAACAAGGCGTTAGGCTTTTTACCGACGACAGCCACAGCGTGAGCGCAGGCTTACTGCACCGCGCTTTACTCTACACCAAAGATTTCGGCGGACGCGTGGCGCTTCTTGCCCGCAATGCTTCTTTGAGTGCTAAAGCACAGGTCAATGAAGGCAGCGCCTCTACCCGAACGGGCCTCAAAGCAGACCCACACGTCTCTGAGATCATCGAAATCGAGCGCAATTTGCGTTTATTGGCCTACACAGGCGGTAAAATGCACCTTTCTGGCATCAGTACAGCAACCGGCGTTGAACTCATTCGCAGCGCCAAAAAAGAAGGCCTCGACCTCACTGCCGACGTACACCTCATGAACTTATGTTTTACCGAAGCTGAAATGCTCGGTTTTGACACCCGTTTCAAAGTTTTACCAGTACTCCGAACCCAAGCAGATCAAGAAGCGCTTTGGGCTGGCGTACTCGATGGTACCCTAGATGCCATTGTGAGTGACCACCGCCCCGGCGACCCCGAAGAAAAAGATCTCGAATTTGACCTCGCTAATTTTGGTGCACCGCAACTAGAAACCGTATTCTCTGCACTATACACGCAGCAGCCCGACGCCATGCAGCACTTTTTAAACGCGCTCAATATCGGCCCGAGAAAAGTGCTTGATTTAGCGATCCATGCCATCGAGGTGGGCGCTACTGCTGAACTCACCTTATTTGACCCGAGTTTGCCTTACAGCCCTAATATGCGCCCAGAACAATGGCGTTTTAGCCCTTTCAAGGATCTTTCGCTTCAAGGGCAAATCCTTGGCGTTATCCGCGGCGCACACGCATCAATAGCCCAAGCCTAATGTCAAAAAGATCCTTTCTTAAAGAATTCTTCAAGGCCAACCGCATGGTGGGTTCGGTACTTCCGAGCTCCCGTTTTTTGAGTAAAAAAATGCTGCTGCCCATTGCCTTTGAAAAAGCAAAAGTGCTCATCGAGCTCGGCCCCGGTACCGGTGTATTCACCAAAGAATTACTGCGCCAAATGCCACCGCATTGCCAATTGGTTGTCATTGAGCTCAACGATGCTTTTTTCCACGACCTCCAGAAGAAATTTCAAGCGCCAAATGTGCACCTGATCCATGGCTCAGCTGCCGATATCTCAGCGGTCTTGCAACGCCTGCAATTGCCCAAAGCCGACTACATTCTATCGTCTTTACCGCTTTCTAACTTTCCCGTTGCGCTGCGCAGTGCCATTTTAGAAGAAGTCAAGCAAAACATGCATCCCGAAGGTAAACTGATCCAGTTTCAATACTCACGCGGGCTTAAAAAGCTCTATGGAGCTCATTTTGATCAGGTTTCCATAGACTACACCGTTTTGAACTTCCCGCCGGCCTTCATCTATACTTGCACGAATAGCTGATATCTTTTGCCTATCTTTGCGCAAAAATTTACAGCATGCTTTCGGTAACCAATCTCTCTTTACAATTCGGTAAACGCGTACTTTTTGATGAAGTAAACGTCAAATTTGTCAATGGCAACTGCTACGGCGTTATTGGTGCCAACGGTGCCGGCAAATCTACCTTTCTCAAAATTTTAACTGGTGACCAAGACCCCACAACAGGTCGTGTAGACCTCGAGCCGGGCAAACGCATGGCTGTACTCAAGCAAAACCACTTTGAATTTGACCAAATTCAGGTCTTGCAAACCGTGATCATGGGCCACAAGCGTCTTTATGAGATCATGGTTGAAAAAGACGCGCTCTACGCCAAAGAAGATTTCAGCGATGCCGATGGCATGAAAACAGCTGAGCTCGAAGGCGAATTTGCAGACCTCGAAGGTTGGAATGCCGAAACCGATGCCGCTACCCTACTGAGCAACCTAGGTATTGATGAGTCCAAGCATTATTTGCTCATGGAAGACCTCTCCAACGACCTCAAGGTACGCGTGCTCTTGGCACAAGCACTTTTTGGCAACCCAGACGTATTGATTTTGGATGAGCCAACCAACGACCTCGACCTCAAAACGATTTCTTGGCTCGAAGACTTCTTACTCGATTTCCGCAATACCGTTATTGTGGTCTCTCACGACCGTCACTTCCTCGACACCGTCTGTACTCACATCTGCGACATCGACTTCAGCAAGCTCAATATGTTTACCGGAAACTACACCTTCTGGTACCAATCTTCTCAGCTTGCCTTGCGCCAGCGTGCAGACAAAAACAAGAAGGCAGAAGAAAAGAAAAAGGAACTCATGGAGTTTATTTCGCGCTTTTCTGCGAATGCCGCCAAATCCAAACAGGCCACGAGTCGTCGCAAAATGCTCGACAACCTCGATTTGGAAGAAATCAAGCCTTCATCTAGACGCTACCCAGGGATTACTTTTCACCAAGAGCGCGATGCCGGTAACCAAATTTTAAGCCTAGACAACCTCAGCAAAACCACAGATGGCAAAACGCTGTTCAAGGACCTCTATTTGACGGTCAACAAAGGCGACAAAATTGCTTTTATTTCCAGAGACTCCGTAGCACTTACTCATTTCTTTGAGACGCTTGCGGGCAACCTCAAGGCTGATTCAGGTGAATTCACTTTTGGCACCACCATTACCACCGCTTATTTACCCAACGACAACCACCATTATTTTGAGGCCAAACTAAGCCTCATCGATTGGTTGCGTCAATATGCACTTACTGACGAAGAACGCGAAGAAGTTTATTTGCGCACCTTCCTTGGCCGCATGCTCTTTACGGGTGAAGAAGCCATGAAAACGGCAAATGTACTTTCTGGTGGTGAAAAAGTGCGTTGTATGCTCTCCAAAATGATGTTAGCGAAAGCCAACTTATTGCTCATGGACGAACCAACCAACCACCTCGACCTCGAATCTATTACAGCGCTCAACAACGCCATGCAAGAATTCCAAGGCACGCTCTTGTTTACCTCTCATGACCACGAATTGGTCAGTACGGTTGCCAACCGCATCATCGAGCTCACGCCGAATGGTATCATCGACAAAATGATGCCTTACGACGACTACCTCGCCGACGATAAAATTGCCCAAATTCAAGCCGAATTATACGCCTAAGCCATGGTGCGCTATCAAGTCCGTTGCGAACAAGCCCAACAGCGCTACATTCAGTTCAGCGCGGTATTTGAACAAGCTGCCGAACTCGACGTACTGCAACTCGAATTACCAAGCTGGAGACCTGGCCGTTACGAAATCGGGAATTTTGCCAAAAATATCAAGGGCTTTAAAGCTTTTGGTGCCGACAAGCAAGCGTTGCCCTTTGAAAAAACAGCCAAAGACACCTGGCAAATTGCAACACAGGGCCATGCGCAAATTACCATCACTTATAATTATTATGCAGCCGAGCTCAATGCGGGTTCCACTTTTCTAGACCCCCAACAGCTCTATATCAATCCGGTCAATTGCTTTTTTTACGATGCCCAAAACACCGCGCAGCCGTATCAATTGCAGTTACATATTCCTGCGCAATGGCAAATTGCCTCCGCTTTGCATTTTGACGAAAATCAGACCGTAGCAATCGCCAACTTTGACCGTTTGGCAGATAGCCCTTTCATCTGCAGCGCCGCCATCGATAGACGCAGTTATGAAGTCAATGGCTATACTTTTCATATTTGCTTCAATGAGCAACCAATGATTCCTTGGGAGCGCGTCCTACACGACTTCTCGAGGTTTACGGAGCGTCAGATTCAAGATTTTGGCGAGTTTCCGAGTCCTGAATACACTTTTTTGATCCAGTCTTTGCCTTATGCAGCGTATCATGGCGTTGAGCACCTGGACGCTACTGTTATTGCACTCGGGCCCTCTTGCGACATTTTCGGGAGCCTTTATACGGAATTACTCGGCGTTTGTTCGCATGAACTCTACCACGCCTGGAACATCAAAGCGCTGAGGCCAGCAGAGATGCAACCCTACGACTTCAAGCGCGAAAACTACGCGCTCACAGGCTTTATCTACGAAGGGATCACCACCTACATGGGCGACCTCTATTTGCTCAAAAGTGGCGTTTTCAGCCTCGATCAATACCTCAAAGAACTCAGCAAGCAAGTGCAAAAACACCTCGATAACCCAGGGCGTTTCTCCATGAGCGTGGCTGCTGCTTCTTTTGACACCTGGCTAGATGGCTATGTGCCGGGCGCTCCGGGCAGAAAGGTGTCTATCTATACCGAAGGTTGCCTACTGGCCTTTTACGTCGATTACCGACTGCGCAAAGCGACCAACCACAAAATAGGCATCGAGCAGGTCATCAAAAACCTCTACTACAACTTTGGTACGAGCAATAACGGCTACACCTTGCAAGACTACCAAACGACCCTAGAAAACCTCTCTGGCGAGTCTTTTGCCGCTTTCTTCCAGGATTACGTTTGTGGAACAGCGGCCTACGAAGCACTACTTCAAGAAGCTTTTGACTTCTTTGGGCTCGAACTCCAACAGACCCCAAGTAAGAGCTACGCCGAAGCGCGCTTGGGCATGAAAGTCAGTTTGGTCGGCAAAGAATGGCAAATCTTGAATATTTATCCGGGTGCACCGGCAGACACCGGCGGTTTGGCCATTGGTGACCTCATCATTGGCGTCAATGGACTGCGTGCTTTGCCTAGCCTAGACAACTGGTTGGCTTTTCACGAAAACCAAAACAAGACTTTACTCCTGGACCGAAATGGCCAATTGCTGGAGCGTTTTATTCCGGAGGTTGACCGTCATTTTTATGTGAGCCATGCGGTTGTGGCGGCCAATGAAACCATTGCAGCCCAAGAAAAAGCCCTCGCTATTTGGGCGCGTTGAGTGCAAAAAAGTCAGGCGGAAAGTTCAGCAAAAAAAGTTTTTCACTTGCCCGCGTAATGGCTGTATAGAGCCAGCGCAAATAAGCCGCATTTTTGCGTTCTTCAGGTAAATAGCCGTAATCTACATAGACATGTGCCCATTGGCCACCCTGCGCTTTGTGCACCGTAACGGCATGAGCATACTTGATTTGCAGCGCATTGAAATACGGATTTTTGAGTACCTCACGGTAGCGTTTTTGTTTGTTTTTGATGTCGGTGTGTTCGGCTTCAATGGCATAAAATAATTTGCGCAAGACATCCCGACTGAGGCTCGGCCCCTCGTCAGACAAACTTTGGATGTGCACAATACAGGTAATGGGCCCTTGATCGGGGTAATCGACAAAACAGAGGTCGAGCTGGGCAAATTCAAAACCGTAATACGCTTCGAGCTTTCGGACGCGGTCTACGCGGGCCAGCTCACCATTGGCAATAAACCCCATCTTTGAACTCGGGTCTAGCCAAAAGTAATTGTTCTTGACCACCATCAGTAGGTCGCCCTTTTCCAATACTTCTTCTCGGTAAAACAAGCGATTGCGGATTTCGAGATTCCATTGGTTGGCGCGTTTGTTGGCCAGCGTCAAGAGGATGGTTTCGTCTGTACCCACTTGTGCCATAGAACTCTCGAGGCTTTCTTGGAAGTCTGCGCCACTGATTTCTTGGACACTCGCATCGGTAAACTGACTCAGTTTGGGAAACAAGGGGAGTTCAAATTCTTGTTTTTGACGCAGGTAAGTGGCGGCAGTAAGAATACCTGAACTCTCATGGACGCGCACGACTTGGGTGAGGTGACTGTGCCAGATGTGCAGTGTTGGGAAGGCCGTGACCAAAAGCTCAGGCTCTAGGGCCAAACTCTGCTCTTGCCCCACTGGCGGCAACTGACCGGGGTCTCCGATGAAAATCAGGTGGCAATTTTCGCCGTTGTAGACATAGTTAAGCAAGTCTTCGAGCACGTTGTTGGCTTCATAGGCAGATGACGCCGCGAGCATAGAGGCTTCATCGACAAAAAACAAAGTGTTTTTATGCAGGTTTTTAGCCAGCGAGAGCCCTTGCGTACTGAGTTCTCCGCCCGAGAAATAAATATGACGGTGAATGGTACTCGCCGGGAACCCCGCATAGTTAGACAGTACTTTGGCTGCCCTACCCGTTGGGGCAAGCAATTTAAAAGGCAGGTTTTCGGCGCGCATTTGCTGCACGAGGTGTGCAATGAGTGTTGACTTTCCCGTACCGGCATAACCTGTAAGCACCCACAACTTGCGCGTTTCGCGCGCACGGATAAATTCCAAAAACTGCGCGAGCGCTTGTTCTTGATCTAAAGTAAAAGTGAGTGCTTGGTTCATGATTTGAGCGTTCTGCGCATTAACAAAATTAAATATTGTAGCTTTGTACTAAGGCGCTAAGCCCAAAGACTTATAAACAAGCCATGTCGCGTTTGGTACTTCACTATACAGATTCTACGCTCTTGCTGCTCGAACACGCACAAGAAGAAGTGGTGGCGCAATCCCTTCCACTCGAAACCGACAAACCTTTTGCCCGGGAGCGCATGTCTGGCCCAATCAAAAAAGCACTTGAAAGCCACACCCTGCAGCGCGTGTTATGGTTCAGTCCGAATTATACTTTGTTTCCGAGAGCGCTTTTTGACCCCAATCAATTGGCGGCTTATTACCAACTCAATCAAGGAGAACTCCCTGCAAACCAGCACCTCACACATCAAGTACTCGCCGCACTCGACCTCGTCCTGATCTACAGCATTCCGGTTTGGCTCTATGACTTTGCCAAATACGATTTGCACACACCAAAAGTACAGCACAGCGCAGCGCTACAACTTGCGCACCTGAGTGCGCAGCATCCGAAAGACAAAGTGGTGCTCTTGATAGAAGCCTCACATTTTGTACTGATTGCCTTCAAAGACAGCAAACTTTTGTGCTGCACGGCCAACGAATACCAACAAATTACAGATATCCTTTATTTCTTACTGGCGCATCAACAAAAACTGCAGTTGCCCCAGCACCTCGCACTAGACCTCTACGACGCCAGTGAGCGATTTGATTACCCAGCCTTTGCAGCGCTCATCAGTCAATTTAAAGATTTTGAGCACTACAATTGCACTTTTTACAACACCCCAACCTACCAAAACCAAATTTTGTGCGCATCATCCGAGGATCATTAAAAGGCAAGCGTTTTGCCACACCGCCGGGCTTTCCTTCTAGACCCACCACTGACTACGCCAAAGAAGGGCTTTTCAATATGTTAGAAAACTCAGTAGACCTCGATGACCTCAGGGTACTGGATTTATGCGCCGGAACTGGCAACATTTCATTTGAATTTGTCAGCAGAGGGGCTGCGCATCTTTTGGCGATAGACAGCCATCCGCGTTGTGTTCAATACCTCAAACAAAATGTTCAGCAACTGCAAATTGCCGAAAAAATGCAAGTGTATAAATCCGATTGCGTGATTTATTGCCGCAACGCCAAAAACGTCCAGTACGACCTCATTTTTGCAGATCCGCCCTATCACCTTGGCTTTCACGAAGAGCTCATTCAAACCATTTTTGAGAAACAACTCCTCACTCCAGACGGCTTGGTCATCATCGAACACGGCAAACAACACGATTTTTCTACCGTAGCGCAATTCGATGCTTGTCGCAATTTTGGAAATGTGTATTTTAGTTTTTTCAAGCACACCACATGAAACGCTGTCTTTTCCCCGGAAGTTTTGACCCTTTTACCAAAGGCCATGAAGCCATAGTACATCAGGCACTCAGTTTGTTTGACGAAGTGGTCATTGGCGTGGGCATCAACTCCAAAAAGCAAGGCCTTTTTAGCACAGACAAAAAAATAGCGCATATCGAATCGCTCTTTCTCGATCAGCCTCAGGTGCGGGTTGCATCTTTTCAAAAGCTCACGGTCGAGTTTTGCAAGGATCTCGCAGCGACGCATATTGTGCGCGGCTTGCGCGATGCCAAAGATTTTGAATACGAGCGCAGCATCGGCCACATGAACGAAGCTATCTCAGGCATTGATACCGTCTTTTTCCTGACCGCACAAGCCCACAGCGCACTCAACTCGAGTATCATCCGAGAAATGTATCAAAACGGCGCTGACATCACGCCTTTCGTAACCAACCACGAACTGCTCGTTTGATGCACGTGAAGCACCTTCTTTTCTTGAGCATGCTCGTACTGTGCACCTCTTTTGAGGCCCAAGTACAACTCCGTGGCCTTTCCTTTTGGAATGAAACCACGCTCGATATTTATCAAATTGACAATCAGCTTAGCCAGCAAAAAACTTTTTTACAGCGCGTTAGCCCCGACTCCATGGGTATTTTCAATGCGCAGCTCGACCTCCAAACCATCTCTACTTTACAAATTTGCGGCAGCAACAAATGCGCGCTTTTCTATACCCAACCCAAGGGACGTTACCTCATCGAATTGCCTGAAGTGGAGCAACAAACCTTTTACAACCAGGACCAACAAGATGTTGAATTGCTGTTTTACCAACTCGACACCAACGACATCAATTACCGCATCTTAGGTTTTGAGGCCTGGATGGACAACTACATCGCCGATATCTACCAACTCAAAGATATCCGCAGCAATGAATTCATTTTGAAAGTGCTCGCCTTCAAGGCAGAAACCGCAATGGTCTACGGCGAAGAAAGCAATGCGTTTTTGAGAGATTATATCAAATACAGCGTGGGCCTGACCATCGATAACTTTTCGGTCATTGGCGGCCCCTCCAAAGACGACAAATTCAACTTCTACCTCCAAACCGATAGCGTCGACTACACCCAGCCCAAACTCATCGAATACGCACAACTTTTTTATGAAAACTACGACTCACAAGTCGAGCTCAAAGTGCGCAATGCCATTGACATCTCTATTCAAGCCAATAGCCTAGACGGCTTGATCAAGGCCCTACAACAAGACCCCTACATTTACAATGTTGCCTGGGCAGAGTTTGTAGCTCTGGAAATCATCATAGAAGGTGAACAAACCAATCGCATCCCCAAAGAACTGGCGTTGGAACTCCTGATGAAATTATCCAAAGAAGGTCAGCAGAAAGGGCTACGCGATGCAGCAGGCTATTTTTGGCTAGAAAAAAGCAAATTGGGGAATGGCCAAACTTGGAGCCGAAGTTATGTCGAAAAACAACTCGGCTTGCGCCTAGAGCCCAATCAATACCTTTATTTGCATCACTATATTCCCGGCAATCAAAAATGCATCGCCGAAATGGCCGCCCTCAAACGTTTGGCCGAGCGCTACAAAAACAAGGTGCAAATCATCACGTTTGTACAAGCAGATGCTGTTTGGACCAATGCCGACAACAAAGCCTTTGAAGGTGCCAAGTGGCAGCGCTTAAACCTACCCAAAACAGCAACTTTGTGGCAGCAATTAGGTTGGAAAAGCTCCCCAGCTTATATCTTACTCGATCCACAACTCAAAGTGCTTTACCTAGATGCGCTCGGGCCCTTACCCAATGCGCGCACCCAAACCATTGACCTCATCTTTAGTCAATTGTTCAGTAATTAGTCTACTGACGGCAGTACAAACCTGAGCTGCAGGATCCCTTGCTGGTCTTTGCTCAGCTCGTAACTATTTGCTTGTCGCAGCAACCAATCCACAAAGGCGCCATCAAGACCATCGAGGTTCAATTCAAGCGTTTGTGTCTCGCCTTTTAAAGTCGGTGTTTTCTTGCGCAACTCCTTCATGTACATCAGCTGCACGACATCCCATTCAGACGCTTTTTGCATCCCCGACATGATGAGCTCTTTTTCCGGGTCATAGACAAATACCCCTACTCTGTTGTATCTGCTTAGCTCTGCTTGGCAATCTGTACATTTGGTTTCGTAGCGCAGCACGGGATCCGGGATTTTCAGCGGCTGCGTTTGAGGAAGCTCAAGGGCCAATAATTTTTGCTGCAGTTCAGCAGATAGCGCTGGCACCTGATTTTGCTCAAAGTTTTGTTCAAAAGCAATACCCGATTGCGCCAACAACCTAGCTTGTGCTAAGTCGATGCGCTTGCCCTGATAATAAGCCACAATAAAAGCGTCTGTAATGCCTTTTGCAACGGCCAATTGCTGTCTGGCCTTGGCGTCTTTTAAGTTCCCAAACTTACCGCTCGCATACCTGTATTGTCCTTTAGCTGTTTTGGCCTCAATGAGTTCGCTCAGGCCAATTTGCGCCTCAGCAGTCAAAGGCCTGTTGTAAACCCCTACCTGCACGGTATAATACAAACCTTGTCCTGGCGAGGCAAAAAGACTACTACTTGCCAATTCTTGTGGACGTGGGGTCGTCGAAGTTTCCAGTGCCCTACCCTGCGCCAAACTCAAGCGGCTGCAATTTTGATAAGCCACTACAAACGCATCCGGATAACCCAGCGTGCGGATCAATTTCTGTTGTTGCAGTGCCTCGGTAGACGAGCTGAAATATCCCGCCATGTACACCGTGAGCCCATTGGCCAACACCTGACCATCAACCGGCGTAAATTCCCGAAAACGCTCGGCCGGAACCGGTTTTCTAAATGCACCTACCTGAACTCTGAACACCAACCCTTGCGGACAAGGCAAACCAACCGGCAAAGGTATGGCTTGCGTTTGCGCCAGTTTTTCTTGCAGCGCAAAAACACTTCCCGCCACCGCAGCAGAACGCACTCCCTGCGCCAACTCACCCTGCGCACTCACCTGAGGCCTGTAATTTTGCTGCAAAAGCGCCTCGTATATCGCCTGATTCGGCAAGGCCACTAAAGCCAGCTGCTGCGCGTTCAACCGTTCTTGTAATTGCCCCTGAGCCAAAATTAAAGCCGCAAGCTGTTCTTTCTTTTCAGCCTGAAAATCTTCTTCAATCGCCCTCAGCTCCTGCTGATTGCGCACCAACTCGTATTTCGTTTGCTCAAAAACCCGACGCTGCTCCGCATAATTCACATATGCCTCCACATCAACATCAACATCTGGCTCAGTAGCATCCATAACGGGAAGCACCAATTGCTGCTCCAAACTTTCCAGCGCCTCGTTAGAAAGCCCCAGTCGTTCAATCTTCGGAAGCGTCTTCGGGATTTCATCGCCATTCATCATCAAGATAGCCAATAGTTCTTGTTCAAATCTTGAAATTTGCTCTTGTATGAGTTCCTGATTGGTGGAGGTAGTATTTCCGTTCTCCGTGGAGGTTCGATTTGAATTGATGATCTCCGTATTACCCAATTCTTGATTCGATCCTAGATTCCCATTCTCTGAAGTGGTGGTATAAACGTTTCCATTTTCAGAAGAAATTGGATTGGTTGTGGTAGAAACACTCCCATTTTCCGAAGAATTTGGATTAATAGAAGTTGTATTCCCATTCTCCGTAGAAGTACGATTTGAATTGATGATCTCAGTATTACCCAATTCTTGATTCGACCCTAAATTACCATTTTCAGGAGTTGTGGTTGAAACGTTCCCATTTTCGGAAGAGATTGGATTGGAAGAGGTTGTATTTCCGTTCTCTGTTGAGGTGCGATTTGAATTGATGATCTCCGAATTCCCCAATTCTTGATTCGACCCTAGATT
>JBFYPV010000072.1:0-14496 GCA_041303085.1 Crocinitomicaceae bacterium | reverse complement strand
GACTCCTTGAGGTCAAAGGATTTCTTTTGACCAAAACTAACGAAAGCCAGTCCGATGAATAGGAATTGAAAGAAGTGTTTCATGAACGTTGTATAAATTGATTGAAAAATAATTCGATAGGCCGCCCCGTGTGATAGCACCCGAGCATGATTTGATCGAGCTCAGGCTTGAGTAGCGTTTCGGCTTCAAATGTACTATAAAAATAAAATTGCTTGTTGAAGAGCAGGGGTTCTTGAGCGGCCGCTTCCTGAAATACTTTATCTAATTTTTTGTTCTTTTCTCCATGAATTTCACCAAAAAGCGCCTTGAATTCCTTGGAAGCATAAAGTTTTTGAAAGGTGCTGAGGTCATTTGCAATGCCTTCTCTAAGCGCATATAAATCGTCCTTTTCGATTTCATAAACACCTCCATAGGCCCTCACATGCTCGGGTCCAAACTCAAAATAAATACCGTGAATCGAACTGCTTTTCTTGCCTTGCGGCGAAATAACGGCAGAACACTGCGTCTTGTAAGGCGTTTTGTCTTTGGAAAAACGGATGTCTCTATTGATCCGAAAAATGCAATCGGACGCCTTGAGTTCCTTGAAAATTGGCTCTGTTTTGGCCAGTTCGTCGATGAGGTGCTGCGTAAAAGCCTTAAAAGGTTCTTTCACGCTCTTTTCATAGCGCTTTCGGTTGACATCAAACCATTCTTTGTGGTTGTTGGCTGCGAGCTCTTGAAAGAACAGTAGATAATCTTCGGTGAAAAAGGACATGTGGTAAAAATACAAAAAGCCGCTTAATTATGAGGAGATAGGCGTTTTTGTCAGGATTCTCAATGTAATATTCCATTTATTGTGTCCGACTAGCGCTTTATATAGCATTTAATTTTGCTTTTTCTGCTTGTAAGAACTGTTTCAATTCTTCTGAACTAGGTAAGGCGGTTTGATAGGTGGTGACAAACAAGTTTTGATCAATTCCCCCTAATGCATATTCAACCAATTCATCGTTTTTAGTGGTGCATAATAAAATGCCTATTGGTGGTTTGTCCGTAGCTTCTTGGACGTTCTTTTTATAATATTGAACGTAGGTATTGAGTTGTCCTACATGTGCATGATTAAATTCATCCACTTTTAATTCAATTAAGACGTGGCATTTAAGTATACGGTGATAAAAAACTAAATCCACAAAAAAGTACTCACCTCCAATTACTAATCTCTTTTGCTGACCTTCGAAACAAAAGCCATGTCCTAATTCCAACATGAAATTTTTCAGATCGTTGAGAAGTGCATTTTCAAACCTTGATTCATTTGCTAAGAGATTGTCCGGCAGATCTAGAAAATCAAAAACAAATGGCGTCTTAATAAGGGAACTCGCTGATTGTATTTCTGCAGCTGTTTTAGAGCTATTGATTGTTTTACCTTTGTTTTTTGAAACGGCGGTTCGTTCAAAAGTTAAACTATTTATTTGCCGTTTTAGCTCACGTACTGTCCAAATACCTTTTATGCACTGTATTTCGTAGAATTCTCTTTTCTCCTTGCTCGAAATTTTAAGCAACTCAGTGAAATGGGAGAATGATATATTGTCTAATAATTTTGCTGTATATTCCTGTGCTTCAATAGAGGATGCAGAGGCTGTTAGCAATATACTTTTAGGTAATTTGAATTGTGCAGACACTGTCTGCATTATTTGAGGATACGCCTGATAAAACTGTTTAAATAATTTTAAATTCCTTTCAGACAGTCCCTTTCTATTAAGTTTTTCGGCAAGCGTTTGCTCTAATTTGGTGCCATAAATTGCTTTAACAGCACCATTTTGTTCAAATTCAAAAATATATCCGCCAATTAACCAATTGCGCAATGTTAACATGCGGTCAATCGATTTTGCGGCTCGGTTTGTCAATTGACGGTCCAATTCACTAATTTGTAAAAGAAGGGATGTTAAATCATGACTCATACATCAAATAGAGTTGTTTGTTTTTGATTCACAAAAACGCTTCAATTTGCGCTTTATTTTCAGCCTCAATCCTTGATATAGCCCTTCTTTATGTATCGGGAATGTTGTTAAGTGTTTGAAGATAAAGTTTTTAATGAGGAGGAATAATCAGGAAAAGATTAATTCCATCTGCGCAAAAAAGTCAAACGACTAAGTAATATTCCATACAAGTGTAGGATACTGGGGCCTTGGCAGATTGAGTCAAAAAGCGTTCAAAACCAAATACTATTTTTACTAACCCTGAGTTGCGTTTCCGATATAGTAAAATGTACAATTACCAACGTAAATGTGAAAATATTACAACTAATTAAGTAACACCTAGCGCTGAGTATTTTGCAGCTTTGCATCATGGAGCAACTTATTGGTGCGCAAATTCGAGAGATTGTTGAGAAACGCGGAATGACCGTCACGGAATTTGCCAAACGCATCAATAAATCTAGAGAAAATGCGTACTCTATTTTTTCGCGAAAAACGATAGATACTGGTTTGTTGAAGCTGATCTCCGAGGTGCTTACTTACGATTTTTTCAAGCAGTTTAGCACTGAATACTTGACCTTACTGGCAACCTATGAGCATACCTTGACAGAAATCGAGATGCTCCGCGACTACAATCAATTGCTTCGAAAAGAGCAATAGCCTTCTAAAAATGAGCGGGACACTTGTTAATTCGCTTATTCTCGCTATCTTTGCACCCCAAATAGTATATTAATTAAAGTTTAACCTTATGAATTCTTACGAAACTGTTTTCATTTTAACTCCCGTTTTGTCTGATGAGCAGGCAAAGGAAGCAGTACAGAAATTCGAAGGCGAGATCACCTCAAAAGGAGGTAAAATCAAGCATTCGGAGAGCTGGGGTTTGCGCAAATTGGCCTACCCAATCCAGAAAAAATCAACAGGATTTTATTTCCTTGTTGAATTTGAAGCTGAAGGCAACGTTGTTGCAGATTACGAATTGATGATGAAGCGCGACGAGCGTGTTCTCCGATTCTTAACTGTAAAAATGGACACCGATCATCTTGCCTACGCTGATAAGCGTCGTGCAAAAGCTGGAGCTACTGCCTAATTTATTGTCAAACCCATTAAACAACGAGACATGTCAAACGATATCCGTTACCTTACTCCGATCAACATCGATATTAAAAAGGAGAAGTACTGCCGCTTTAAGAAAAGTGGAATTAAATTCATCGACTACAAAGACGCTAGTTTCTTATTGAAATTAGTAAACGAACAAGGTAAAATTTTACCGCGTCGCATTACCGGTACTTCACAGAAGTATCAAAAACGTGTCAACAAAGCCATCAAGCGTGCGCGTCACCTCGCGATTTTGCCTTACGTTGGCGACATGTTGAAATAAGTCATTGTTGAACGATATAACTGAGAAATCATGGAAGTCATTCTTAAGAAAAATGTAGATAAACTCGGTTACACCAATGAGGTAGTAACTGTAAAGCCAGGATACGGGCGCAATTTCCTTATCCCACAAGGGTATGCTGTATTAGCTACCGCAAGTGCTAAAAAAGCACACGAAGAAGTCATGCGTCAGAAGTCGCACAAAGAATCCAAAATGTTGGCTGAAGCCCAAGCAATTGCGGCTAAACTTGCAGAAGTTACTTTGAGCATTGCAACTAAAGCAGGTGAAAACGGCAAAATCTTCGGATCAATCAACACCGTTCAAATTGCTGAGGCACTTCGCGAAGCTGGTTTCGATATCGATCGCAAATCACTCAAAATCAAAGATGAGCCTATCCGCGATCTCGGAACATTTGAAGCCGAAGCCAACCTTTACAAAGGTGTGAAGCAAACTTTCAAAATTGAAGTAGTCAGCGAATAAGCTACTGCTCATAGCACATAAAAAAGCCTCGCAATTTGCGAGGCTTTTTTTATGCTTTGAAATTCCAAAAGAATTAAAGTGCTTTGACCAAGTATTCTTTTACATAATTACTCACACCTTCTTCTAGGCTATGAAACCCACCGGTGTAACCAGCAGCTATTAGCTTGCTCATGTCGGCTTCAGTAAAATATTGGTATTTGTCTCGGATGTCGATAGGGGTATCGATAAAGGAAATGTTTGGCGCGAGGTCGAGGGCTTCGAAGGTGAGGCGTGCCAGGTCATAAAACGTACGCGCTTTACCAGACCCTAGGTTGTAAAGGCCGCTTTCAGGGCGTTTTTCTTGCAAGAATTGGCACACTTTGGCCACGTCTTTTACATAGACGAAATCGCGGAGTTGTTCGCCGTCTTTGTAATTGGGGTCATGGGACCTGAAAAGGTTCATGGCGCCGTTGGCCTGAATTTGTTTGTAGGTGTGCAATACCACGCTGGCCATCCGGCCTTTATGGTATTCTTTTGGGCCGTATACGTTGAAGAATTTGAGTCCGTACCAGTTGGGCGGCGCTTGGCTTTGTGCAAGTGCCCAGATGTCAAAGTCGTTCTTGGATATGCCGTATAAGTTGAGTGGCTGCAATTGGCTGCTCAGGGCGTGCTCGTCTTTGTAACCGAATTCGCCAAGGCCGTAGGTGGCCGCAGAGCTTGCGTAGACCAGCGGAATTTGCTGGGCCGAACAAATGCGCCAAATAGACTGGCTGTAGTGCAGGTTGAGGTGATCAAGTGCTGCTTGACTTTTTTCGGTGGTGTCGGTGCGCGCACCGAGGTGGAAAACGAAAGAAATGGAAGCCGCGTTTTCTTCAAACCAAGGCAAAAAGGCCTCGCGGTCTATGCATTGTTCAAAGGAGAGGTTGGTCCAGTTTGGTTTTTTGGCCTCTGCCGAAAAGTCGTCTACTAAAATGAGGTCTTGCTGCCCTGCCGCGTTGAGGGCTTCTGCTAAATAGCTGGCAATAAAGCCGGCTGCTCCGGTAACGACAATCATGTTAGAACAAGCCGTTGATTTCGGCGTCAATTACGTTGATGATTTTTCCGAGGTCTTCTTGGTTCTCAGGGAAACGGTTGTTGTCGACGTCAATGATGAGTAATTTACCTTTGTCGTAGGTAGAAATCCAGGCTTCATAGCGCTCGTTGAGGCGCTTGAGGTAGTCTAGGCGTATGCTTTCTTCGTAATCGCGACCGCGCTGCTGGATTTGCGAAACCAATGTAGGCACGCTGGCACGCAAGTAAATGAGTAAGTCTGGTGCAGACACGAAAGAATCCATGAGGTTGAACAACGAAAAGTAGTTTTCGAAGTCGCGGGTGGTCATGAGGCCCATGGAGTGAAGGTTGGGCGCAAAGATGAAAGCGTCTTCGTAGATGGTGCGGTCTTGAATGACCGTATGCGTAGATTCTTTGATTTCTTGGATTTGCGTAAAGCGGCTATTGAGGTAATAGATTTGCAGATTGAAAGACCAACGCTGCATGTCGTGGTAGAAATCGTTGAGATAGGGGTT
Source organism: Crocinitomicaceae bacterium (assembly GCA_041303085.1). GTDB lineage: Bacteria > Bacteroidota > Bacteroidia > Flavobacteriales_D > Crocinitomicaceae > UBA952. The sequence goes on along the minus strand of JBFYPV010000072.1, from coordinate 9,148 downwards.
TTGATCGACGTCTTCGAAGTGGGTGTCCCAGTTGTAATGTTTTGAAAGTAAATTGGTTAAGGTGGTTTTTCCGGAACCGATATTTCCTGCGATAGCGACGTGCATAACTAAAAATTTAGAGGGCTAAAGTACGACATTTACAGTGAAACGTCAAAAATTGCGCCCTACATTTTCAGTCTAAAAACCTTGATTTTTTGTCCTTGTTGAAAATAAAATTGATCTTGTAAAACCTGTAGCTGTTGGTAGTTTTGAATCGGGAGTTCAATTCGACTTGAATGGAAACTAGGCTTTAGTTTTTCTATCCAATTTAGATTTTGCAGCCAGATTTCATTTTGATATCCAAATAGGGTGAGGTCTGGGGTTAAAGTCAACTTTTTGACCAAGGTGAGGTTGCGGTCAAACTCGAAATAGCGTCCGTCGCTGAGCAGGCAGATCAGGTTTTGTTGGTATTCAAAAAATTGAACAATTTGTGCGTCCTTGCTGCCTTCAAAACAGTTGTCTACGATTTGAACCGCTTGAGCTGTATTGATATTGAATAAAATCAAACGCTCGCGATACTGGTCAAATAGCCAAATGAAGTCTGGCCGCTGGCTAATCGCTACGTTGGCAACACTCGAAAAGCCAAAATCGAAAAAAGCCAATAAACCCTCTTTTAATTGTAAGGTGTTATCGACGATGCCCATCATTTGTTGTCCTTCTGAAAAAAGGAGTGCGCGCAAGCCACTGATCGCTTGTACATCACTTATATCGGCTAGGATTTTATACGTTTCTTGAAAGGGCTGCTGATTTTGCTCGTTTTGCAACCAAACGGTGTTGTCTTTCCATTGGTAGAGTTGGCCCCATTCGTCGCTGGTCCAGTGGTAAGTGCTGTCTTTGAGGGTGAGTTCTTTTTCTAAAATCCATGTTTGCCCCATTGAATGAAGACCAATCAAAATATAAAAAATGGGGGCAAGTATTTTCATAGCAGGCCTTTAATTTCTTTTAGTAAGGTATCTGAATTTTGCAAGCGCGGTATCTTATGCTGGCCACCAAGTTTGCCTTTTTGCTTGAGCCAGCGGTGAAAGGTTCCTGCTGGCGCCATGGTAAGTAACGGAAATCCGATGTTGATATTGCCTTTGCGCTTGGCGTCGTAATCTGCATTGCCGTTTTTAAGCGCTTGGTCTAGGGTTGCACAAAATGCAGCGTCATCAGAAGGGTTTTGTTCAAATTCAATGAGCCAATGGTGGCGTCCTACTTGTGTGTCTTCAGAAAAATCTGGTGCCACAGTGTAGTCGCGCACTTGTACGTGGTGCGCAAGGCAAGCTTCGCTGAGGGCTTGTTCGGCGTGCTCAATAATGAGTTTTTCACCAAAAGCATTGATGTAGTGTGCAGTTCGGCCACTGACCACAAAGCGATAAGGCTGGGTTTGGGTAAAACGGACGGTGTCACCAATGATGTAGCGCCACAAGCCAGCAGAGGTCGAAATGACCAAAGCGTAGTCGATGTCGGGTTGTACTTCTTCTAGTGGGTAGACCGCTGTAGAAGCCAAGCCTTCAAAGCTTGACATCGGGATGAACTCAAAGAAAACCTCCGAATTGGTGAGTAAAAGCAAGTCTTTGCTATCTTTTTGGTCTTGCAAGCCAAAATAGCCCTCCGAGGCGTTGTAGTTTTCGACGTAATTCATGTCGGTTTTGCCAATGATATTTTCAAAGGCTTGCCGATAAGGCACAAACGATACACCGCCATGGATGTAGAGCTCTAAGTTGGGCCAGACCTCTGCAATGGTTGCTTTCTCGCTCTTTTCCAATACTTTTTGCAAGAGCAAGAGTGTCCAGCTCGGTACACCTGCAATGATACAGATGTTTTGGTCCAGGACAGAAGCCGCCATGCGGTCGAGCTTTTCTTCCCAGTTTTCTAAAAGTGCGATTTCTTTTTTAGGGGTGCGTCGCAGTTCTGTCCAGATGGGGAGGTTGTTGATGATGATCGCAGAGAGGTCGCCGATAAAGACGCCGTGGCTGTGCTGCTCAATTTTGCCTGTGCCGCCAACAATGAGGTGCTTGGCGTTGTAGAGTTTGCGGCCTTCAAAATTGTGGTAATACTGCGCGAGTAGGTCTTTGCCGCCGGCATAATGGTTCTCCAAGAGCGAACTCTCGGTGATGGGCAGTATTTTGATGCGGTCTGCGGTGGTGCCAGACGATTTAGCAAACCATTTGGTGGCTCCGGGCCAGAGCAAATCGGTTTCCCCTTCTATGGCGCGGTCGATGAAGGGCTTAAGTTTGCCGTAATCCGACAGCGGCACCTTGTTTTTGAAATCGTTGTAATTTGCTAATTCAGCAAAATCAAAGGATTTGCCATATTGCGTTTGGGCTCCTTCGAGCAGTAAAAACTCAAGTGTGCGCGCTTGATTGGCAAGGGCTTGATCGCGGTAGTCGTGAATGCGATCCATACGCCGGCCAATCCACCATGAAAATAAGGTGTTAAACGGCATATGCTATTGGAAGTGGCTTAACCCCAAATGAGGATAGACACTAAAATACTGATGAGGGCTACAGTGATGATGGTGCCAATTGCGGCAGTAGATCCTTCGAAAAAATTATCTGACATAAGGTTGTTTTTTGAGTTTCAAAAATAGCAAATCTTTTAATCTCGATTGCCCAAAAGGCGCAATAAAGACAAGAATAAATTCACAAAAGTTAAATACAATTGAAAACCAGCGAATAAAGCCAACTTTTGACGCAAGGTGCCATCCATTTGGGCTTGGTGAGCCATGTTTTTGATCATTTGCATTTCGTAAGCTACTAAGCCTGTGAAAATGAAGACAGACACCAAAGAAATGATGTAATCAAAGCCGCTGCTGCCTAAAAACATATTGACCACGCTCGAGATGATCACGCCAAAAAGAAGCATGTATAGCAAGCTGCCAAACTTAGTGAGGTCTGTTTTGGTGGTGTAGCCCAAGAAAGCCATGAAGCCGAAAGAACCTGCGGTTAAAAGGAAGGTGGTGGCCAGCGTTCCGGTGGAGTATTTCATGAACAAAATAGATAAGCTCATGCCCAATAAAACGGAATAAATGACAAAAAGCGCCATTAAAGTACCAAACGAGAATTTATTGAAGCCTCCAGCCATGGCGAAGGAAATCAGGATCGGTGAAAACAATACCACATAAAAGAACATGGAAACACCGCCAGATGCCGTCATGAAAAGTGAACTCATTAACTCGGTGTTGGTACCGATGATATAAGAAATGACCCCGGTGATGGTGAGGGCTGCAAACATGTAGTTGTAAACGCTCTTGATGAAATCGCGGGCGTAGTCTTGGCTGAGGGAACCTGAGTTTTGGTAATTGAGATCTTCCATGGTTAATGAATTTTTGCTTGTACTAAATTAATAAATTCTTTGCGCGTGGCATCGTTGGTCATGAAAATTCCGGTAAACGCACTGGTGGTGGTGACTGAATTTTGTTTTTGAACACCGCGCATTTGCATGCACATGTGTGCGCACTCCACAACTACAGCCACGCCTAAAGGGGCCAGGGTGCGCTGAATGCAGTCGCGGATTTCGATGGTGAGTCGTTCCTGCACTTGTAGCCTGCGGGCATAGGCATCTACAACGCGCGGAATTTTGCTAAGCCCAACAATTTTGCCGTCCGGGATGTAGGCGATGTGCGCCTTGCCAAAGAAAGGCAGCATGTGGTGCTCGCACATGGAGTAGACTTCGATGTCTTTGACGATGACCATTTCGGAGTAGGCTTCGTGAAAAATTGCCGAATCGATGATGGAGTCAGGGTTGAGGTCGTAGCCGCTGGTTAGAAATTGCATGGCTTTGGCCACACGTTCGGGTGTTTTGAGCAAGCCCTCGCGGTTAGGGTCTTCGCCGAGTTGTTCGAGGACGCCTTTGTAGAGGTCTTGCAATTGACTGTTTTCCAAGTGAAATGTTTTAGTACGCTAAGTGATAGAACTAAAAAGGTTCTTTTCCGCCGTAGTATTCTACGTAGTTGTTTTCGGTTTCGACCAATTTGATTTTGGCGAGTTCTCCGCCGTTTTCGAGTACGAGCGGGGCGAGGATGTCCCAGATGGCAATAGCCATGATTTCCGTAGAAGCCATTTGGCCTGCCAAAAATGGTACGTCTAGGTTGAGGTTTTTGTGGTCGAGTGCTTCGATGATGTGCGTCTTGACCAATTGGCTCAGGAGTTTGAGGTTCATGATGAAGCCGGTATCGGCGTCTGGAATGCCTTTGACGGTGACCCAGAGCTCAAAGTTGTGGCCGTGCCAGTTGTGGTTGGCGCATTTGCCAAATACTTCCCAGTTTTTTTCGTCGGACCACTCGGGGCGCCATAGTTTGTGGGCGGCATTGAAGGTTTCGCGACGGGTGATATATGTTGTTTTCATGACAAAAGCCTAATTACGATACAAAGTTAGTAAGAATGTGGCATTTCATGAGGCCATCGCGGTCAATTTCTGTCAATTCGACGGCAACAATTTGATTGATGAGCGCTTCATTGTAGGGCGTCTTGACTTTCACATAGTTTTCGCTGAAGCCATATAGCCAACCTTCGTTTTCTTCTTGTTCAAAAAGGACAGCTTTTCGCTTGCCAACTTGGGTCTGGTAAAAGGCCATTTTTTTGCGATCGGAGAGCAGGTGTAGGATTTTACTTCTTTCGCGTCGGGTCTCCATTGGTACTTTCGTGCCGAGTTTTGGGGCGCCCGTATTAGCTCTTTCGGAATACGTAAAGACGTGTAGGTAAGAGATGTCGAGGTCCTTGAGCAAATTGACTGTCGCCAAGAAATCTTCGTCGGTCTCGCCGGGGAAACCAACAATGACATCTACGCCAATGCAGGCATCGGGGTTGGTCGCTTTAATGCGCTCCACTCTTTGGGCATACAAACTCGTTTTGTATTTGCGGCGCATTTTTTCGAGGATGTCGTCGGAGCCACTTTGGAGCGGGATGTGAAAGTGAGGTGCAAAGCGTTTGGATTCCTTCAAACAAAAATCGATGATGTCGTCTGAGAGCAAGTTGGGTTCGATAGAAGAAATCCGAAAGCGCTCAATGCCCGCTACTTCGTCCAAAGCTTTGGTCAAATCAAAGAAATTTTCTGCTCCGCCCTGCCCGAAGTCACCGATATTGACACCCGTAAGCACCACTTCTTTGACCGCCGTTTGGGCAATTTTTTGCGCTTCGGCAACAGTGGCGGCAATGGATGCGTTGCGGCTTTTGCCACGAGCGAGTGGGATGGTGCAAAAAGTACAGAAGTAGTCGCAGCCGTCTTGTACTTTTAAAAAGGAACGGGTGCGGTCTCCGTAGGAATGCGATGGAATGAAGTCGTGGGTGTGCTTGATGTTGTTGTGAACCACTTTTACTTCGCTTTTCTTTTCGAGATGCGCCAGTACATTGAACTTTTCATTGGCCCCCAAAACGAGGTCAACACCAGGAATACGACTGATTTCTTCTGGCTTGAGCTGCGCATAGCAACCCAAAATGATCACCATTGACTCCGGTGATATTTTCTTAGCGCGCTTCACGAGCTGCTTGCATTTTTTGTCGGCGTTCTCCGTTACAGAGCACGTATTGATGACAAAAACATCGGGTTTGTCTTCGAAATCGACCTTAGCAAAGCCGCCGTCTTCAAAGAGCCGCGCAATTGTGGAGGTCTCCGAAAAGTTAAGTTTACAACCAAGTGTATAAAATGCAACACGTTCGAATTGATTCATCGCTGCAAAAGTACAAAATCCTTAACTTTGCATCAAACTAAAGTTATGAAGTACGATATCGCGGTCATAGGAGGAGGAATAGTTGGCGCAGCCACTTTTTACAAGCTTCAAAAAAAATTCCCCAACCTCAGCATCGTGCTTTTCGAAAAAGAAAAAGTACTCGCCGATCACCAAACCGGCAACAACTCTGGCGTGATCCACTCAGGGCTCTATTACAAACCTGGTTCGCTCAAAGCGCGCAACTGCATTCAAGGGCGCAAAGAACTCGTTCAATTCGCCAAAGATTACAACATCGCCCACGACGTCTGTGGTAAGGTAGTGGTCGCCACCGACGCTTCCGAACTCCCGAACATGGACAAGATCTTCAATACGGGTCTAGAAAACGGCATTGAAGGCATCGAAAAAATCACCGCCGCACAGGTCAGTGAAATAGAACCACACGTCAAAAGTATTGGTGGTATTTGGGTGCCTGTCACCGGCATCATCGATTTCCGTGGCGCCACCCAAAAAATGGCCGAACTCGCTTTGGCAGCGAATCCACAAAGCGCCATGCATTTGGAATGCGAAGTACAAGGCATCGAAAAAGGCGAGGCCAGCAGCACCATCTTTACCTCCAAAGGAAAATTTGAAGCGCGCTACCTTGTTTTTTGCGCCGGTTTACAAGCAGACCGCCTGGCGCGCAAAGACGGCGTTGGTCTCAAAGAGCAAGTAGTTGGTTTCCGCGGAGACTACTACGAACTCACCCCAGAAGCCAAACACAAAGTCAAGAACCTTATTTATCCGGTCCCGAACCCCGACTTCCCCTTCCTTGGCGTGCACTTCACCCGCATGACCGACGGCGAAATCGAATGCGGCCCCAACGCCGTTTTCACTTTCAAGCGCGAAGGCTACGGCAAAACCGACTTCTCACTGCGCGACACCTACGACGCGCTCACTTACAAAGGCACCTGGAAACTCTTCTTTAACAATATGTCTTTTGGCATCAATGAATACCGCCGCGCCTTTTCCAAAAAACTGTTCCTCAAGACGCTCCAACGCATGATTCCTTCACTCACCATGGAAGACATCCATCCTGGGCGTTCTGGCGTTCGCGCGTTGCTTTTAGCCGAAGATGGCGACACCCGCGACGACTTCCGCATCGAGTACCACGGCAACTCCATTCACGTGCTCAACGCTCCATCACCTGCCGCAACGGCGTCTTTAGCCATTGGCGAGTACATCGCTGTGGAGGCAGAGAAGCATTTTAGTTTGTAGGGGGGGTGAGTTGTTGGCTGGTTTAGGATTACTTGAAGCTAGGCATCGGCTTCTCCATTTCCAAGTTTCTTTATATGTTGGTTATCTACCAATGACTTCAATATTCAATACATCAGCTTCCGAGGCGTATACTAAAGAAGTTTTTCTTTTATCTAAGACCTGGGGGATGATATTTTCCTTTATCGCGTCCGTATGAATCTTGTAGTTCACCTTCGCTAATGTGCGTTGAAAGTTCCATTCGATTTGCTGAATGTTACTTTCTTGTTCTTTAAGGCGTTGGAATTCTTTGATGATGTAGAGTTTGAATTCAATGGAAATCCACGATGCAAATTCAAACGCAATATCTTTGTGTGCAAATGTACCTCCATAGCGACCAGCTTTAGAGATAATTCCAATGGCATTAGTCGCTTCAATCCAACGTTTTGGTGTGAGCACAAAACTGTTTAGACCAGCTTGTTTTCTAAACCCCTCGAATTCGAGGGGGTTAAAATTGAGGTTGTACATTTGCTCCCAGAAGCCGAGTAATTCAATTGTGTTCCTGTTTCTTAACCAATTTTGAATGATTGTATCCGTGTTGCTCGAATCTTTGTAACGAGCAATATCTGTTAACGAAATATACTCATCCGTATCTCCTTTGTAAATAGCAATAGGAGTACCCTGAACTTCTATTTTCTTATTCTTTGCCATTTAAATTTTTCTGTTTCACATCAATCAATTTTTTACCAGTACCGTTGTAAAAAATTCAAATATTTAAAATGCTCAAAATCAAAGATTTCAATTCGTTTGAATTTAACAAATTGAACTTATTAAACAACCTTCGAAGGATCAATCCTACTGCCTTCCCAAATTCCCAGCTTTCCAATCCTGGATAAGCTTAGACCATGCATAAGGGTTGAGGAGGTTGTTTTGGGGCAACTGGCCGTTGGTGTAAATTTTGGTGTTTTGTTGTTTGGTGAGCGCGCCATAGGCTAAAGATGCGTCGGCGTCTAGGCGTGCGGCTACAAAAGCGAGTGATTCGCCGCTGAGTTCGCGTTGGGCGCGGCGGATGTCGTCTTCGTAGGGGTTCATGTTGACAAAATGTTGGGCAAAGGCTTCTTTGTTGGGCCAAGGATAAACCCGAACTTCTGGCATGGTGAGGGTGTCGCGGGTGAGCATGTGGATGATGCTGTAGCGGTTGTCGTTGAGCGTGTCAGGAACCCAAAATGGGCTCGTGCTGTAGCCTTTTCTGGAAAAGTAGAGGGTGTCGCCAGGTTGGCAGACGATAGAAAAGAAACCGTAGCCGTCTGAAATGACGCCTTTGTTGAGTGTTTTGTTGTAAACGGTGGTGTAGGGGAGTTCGAAAGCTTCTTCGGTGACCACAACACCGGAAAGTTGAATCAGCGTTTTGTTGTCTTGCTGTGCAAGAGCGGCGCTAGACCATAAGAAGAGCGAGAATAGATAGAAAAGTTGTTTCACATGATAAATTTACGAATAACATGACGAATCAAAGCTACTTAGGTAACCGAATGGCAAATTTTATTGTTAAATTTGCAGGAATTTATTAAAAAATAAGTTCATGTCGCTCTCGAATCTATCCCAGATCACTGAAGGTTTAACCTATGACGACGTCCTTTTGGCGCCTGCCTACTCGGAGGTGCTCCCTCGCGACGTCTCCTTGAAAAGCAAATTTACCAAGCAAATAGCCGTCAATACGCCTATTGTTTCTGCCGCCATGGACACCGTCACGGAGTTTGCTTTAGCAGTTTCTATTGCCCAACAAGGCGGAATCGGCGTCATTCACAAAAACATGAGTATCCAAGCGCAAGCTTTAGAGGTGCGCAAGGTCAAGCGCTCTGAAAGCGGCATGATCATCGATCCCATAACACTTCCCGAAGATGCAGTAGTGAAAGATGCGCTCGCCCTCATGCGCGAAAACAGCATTGGCGGTATTCCCGTTGTGGATGCCAACCGCATTTTAAAAGGCATTCTCACTAACCGCGACCTCCGTTTTGAAAAGAACATGGAGCGCCCGGTTCGCGAAATCATGACTTCCGAAAACATCATTACTACTGGCGAAAGCACTGACCTCACTACCGCTGAGGTTATTTTGCAGCAAAACCGCATCGAAAAACTACCTGTTGTTGATGCAGACAACCGCCTAATTGGCCTGATTACCTACCGCGACATCATCAAAGTCAAAGAACATCCGAATTCTTGCAAAGATTC
>JBFYPV010000071.1:0-8743 GCA_041303085.1 Crocinitomicaceae bacterium | reverse complement strand
TTGTCTCGTAGTTCGGAGAGTTCAGAAAGCAATTGATCGCTTTTAGAATGGGGAGCTAAGTTGCTGAGCAGTTCGATGAGCGCAGCAGGACTAATTTGCTGTTTGGCATCGGTGAGTGCTGCAGTTGGCGCGCAATGTGTTTCTACCATGAGGCCGTCGTAATGCAAATCGAGGGCTTGCTGGGCCAATGGAGCAATGAGCGCTGCCCGACCGCCGATATGAGATGGATCCATGATGAGCGGGATATCGGGTCTGGCTTGCTTGAAATCGATGGCAATTTGCCAGTGCGGGTTATTGCGGTATTTGGTTTTTTGGTAGACAGAGAATCCGCGGTGGATGGCGCCAATGACTTTTACTTGGTGGCGTTCCAATCTTTCGATGGCACCTAACCAGAGTTTGAGGTCCGGATTGACGGGGTTTTTCACCATGACAGGTATGTCAGTGCCCTGTAACGCCTCGGCAATTTCTTGCACTGTAAACGGATTGACGGTAGAGCGTGCGCCGATCCAAACCATATCGAGTTGGTGCGCCGCAGCGGCTTTGACATGCTCGGCGGTGGCTACTTCTGTACAGATTGGGAAACCAAATTGTTCGCGCACTGCTACAAGCCAAGCAAGGCCTTCGTCGCCAATGCCTTCAAAAGCGCCGGGTTGGGTGCGTGGTTTCCAGATACCTGCCCTAAAATAAGAAAGCGGAAGACCTTGGAGGCCCTCCGCTGTTTTCAAGACTTGTGAAAGCGTTTCGGCAGAACAGGGCCCTGAGATAAGGCTTGTAAAGAGGTCCGAACGCATTTGGTGTTATTTAGCGTAGTTGACGGCGCGTTTTTCGCGGATCACTGTTACTTTGACCTGCCCAGGGTAAGTCATTTCGGTCTGGATGCGCTGAGAAATGGTAAAAGAAAGCTCTTCTGCTCTTTGGTCTGTTACTTTTTCAGCTTCTACCAAAACGCGCAACTCGCGGCCCGCCTGGATGGCATAAGCACTGCCAACGCCGTCGTAAGAGAGGGCTAGGTTTTCGAGTTCTTTGATGCGCTTGATATACGCTTCTACGATCTCGCGGCGTGCACCAGGGCGTGCGCCAGAGATGGCATCACAAACTTGTACAATTGGCGAGATGAGTGTGGTCATTTCGATTTCGTCGTGGTGGGCGCCGATCGCATTCAAAACATCGCCTTTTTCGCCGAATTTTTCAGCGATTTTCATGCCTAAGATGGCGTGTGGCAATTCTGGTTCTTCGTCTGGCACTTTTCCGATGTCGTGGAGGAGGCCAGCGCGTTTGGCTAGTTTGACGTTGAGGCCAAGTTCTGCAGCCATAATGGCACAAAGGTTGGCAACTTCGCGGGAGTGTTGGAGTAGGTTTTGACCGTAAGAGGAACGGAATTTCATGCGGCCAACCATGCGCATGAGCTCTGGATGCAAACCGTGGATACCGAGATCGATGCAAGTACGGCGACCGGTTTCAGCGATTTCTTCGTCGAGTTGTTTGCGTGTTTTGGCAACAACTTCTTCAATGCGGGCAGGGTGGATACGGCCATCTGAAACAAGTTGGTGCAAGCTCAGGCGGGCGATTTCTCGGCGCACTGGATCAAAACAAGACAAGATGATTGCTTCTGGGGTGTCGTCAACGATGATTTCAACGCCTGTAGCTGCTTCTAACGCGCGGATATTGCGCCCTTCGCGTCCGATGATGCGTCCTTTGACTTCGTCGGATTCAATGTTAAAGACCGAAACCGCGTTTTCAACCGCTTGCTCTGTGGCCACGCGCTGGATACTTTGGATAACGATTTTGCGCGCTTCTTTGTTGGCGTTGAGTTTGGCTTCTTCAGTGATTTCTTTGATGGTGGCCATAGCTGCAGTGCGGGCTTCGTCGGTAAGTGCTTGCATGAGGTTCTGCTTGGCATCTTCTGGAGAAAGCTGTGCAATTTTGGAGAGCTCTGTAATTTGTTTTTGATGAATTTTGTCGAGCTCTTGGTTGCGCACATCTAAGTGAGCAGCTTTGGTTTGGTAGTCGGACTGAACTTTTTCGAGTTCTTTTTCTTTTCTACCGAGTTCTTCTAATTTTTGGTTGAGCGTTTTTTCTTTGGTTTTGAAACGGTCTTCACCAGATTGCATGCGGCGCTCGCGTTCTTTGATGGCTTCTTCATGCTCTTCTTTTTGCTTGAAAAAACGCTCTTTGGCTTGAAGGGCACGCTCTTTTTGGATTGTTTCAGCCTTAGATTCGGCTTCTCTGATAATGCGTTCTGCGTCCTTTTTGAGGATGCTTTTTTGAAGGATAAAACCAGCGACACCGCCGCCGAGTAATCCTATTAATAACCATACGATATCCATTCTACTGACATTTGTAGTCGGGAGAGGTTGGCACTGGAAAGTTATTGAACGTTGCTCAAGTCTTGTTTGAGGGCTTCAAGTGCCGCTTCGATGTCGGCATAGTTGGGCTCTATTACAGTTGGTTTTGCTTCGGCTTTTGCTTTGGTAAGCAATTGTAGGGCCGTCATTGCCAATAAATCTTGGTTATCGTTTACTGCATAGTTTTTGCGAAGCAATTCAATGGCTTTATTGATTTCGGCAGCTGCTGCGCTGACGGCTTCTGCCTCAGCCGCTGGGACATTTAACGGGTAACTGCGACCAGCAATATTGATTTTAAGAGCTACTTTACTCATTTAGGCTTGCTTGAGCTTATCTATACAGAATTCAATTTCTTTCACAAGTGCGTCGATTTCCTCGGCGTTGCGACTGCTTGTTGCAACAGGAACCTCTACGACTTTGTTTTGGGCCTCCGCCAATGATACATTGAGTTCTTCAATGGTGGCTTCTAGTTGCTTTACCTGAGCATGTTCTGCTTGATAAAGCTCTTGGATACGGCGCAGTTCACCTTGAAGGACCTCGTGCTGAGCACGTTCGGTTTTCAGTTCAGCTGCAATTTGCAAGCTGCGGGAGCGGATATCTTCTATGAGCGTATTGAGGTTCTCAGTCATGTTAAGCGTCGACTTTGTACAAAGTTAACAAGCATTCGTTTACATCCTGCAAAAATCAGAAAGGTTTTTATATTTTTTCTTCCGTAGATTTGAAGATGCTCAAGTACTTCCTTTGTTACGCGCTGTTTTTGGCTCATTTTGCGACAACACAAATCTTAAATTGTGACACTTCTTGGGCTCTTCCCATGGCCTCACCTGTCGAACTCAGCGCTGGTTTTGGAGATTTGCGCCCCAATCATTTTCACATGGGCATCGATATCCGAACAGCAGGCAAAGAAAACCTACCCATTTATGCCATCGCGGACGGTTTTGTATCGCGCCTAAAGGTTTCGGCCGTGGGCTACGGTTGGGTGCTGTATATTGACCATCCGAATGGCTACACTTCGGTTTATGCGCATTGCAACCGTTTTGCCGCGCACATTCAAAAAGTATATTTGGACACCTCTGCGATTTTAGCGCAAAATGAAGTCGATATTCTACTTGGACCCAATAAAATACCGGTGCATAAAGGAGAGCAAATTGCTTTTTCAGGCAATACTGGTGGGTCGAGCGGGCCACATTTACATTTTGAGTTGCGCGATACCAAAACAGAACACGCCCTCAATCCCTTGCTGCATGGTTTCAAGGTGAGTGATTCCGGGCAGCCTGTGCTCAGTGGGCTGCGCCTGTATGCGATAGACCAAAACGGTTTTGAAGTACCCAACAAATCGCTTGTGCTTGGCACGCCACAGAAAACGCTCAAAACGCAACTGCCTCCGGGTTTTCTCCGAGAAGGCGACCGGATTGGAATAGCCATACAAGTGGAAGATTATTTTAGCAAAGCGGGCAGGAGTCTTGGTTTGTTCAGTGCTGAAGTATGGACCGAAAAGGAGGGTCATTTTGCTTTTGAGCTCGATGAAATAGATTTTGCTGCCGCGCGCTACATCAATACGCATCACGATTTTGCATATGCGCAAAGCGCCAAGAAGAAATTTCAGAAATTGTTCAGAGCGCCGTATAATCCACTCACGATTTACCCTTACGAAGGCAATGGTTCCTTTGAGGTAAGTGCAATGGACAGCACTCATTTTGCTATAATGCTGCGCGATGTCAATGGCAATGAAAGTCAATATGAGCTTTGGGTGGCGTATCTGCATCCAAAAATGCCTGTCAAAAACGCCTACAACGCACAAAGCCATTGGTTGCCCAATGAGGCTTATACCTTTGAGGCAGGGCTTTGGAAGCTGCAAATCGATTCCTTTACTTTTTTTGAACCAGTTCGAAAAAGCATGGATTTGACTGCCAAACGCATCGGGTCTGCTCAGGTTCAGCTCGCGCGTCCGGTTCATCTTAGTTATCAATTCAAGGACAGCTCAGCTGCCGCGCAGTATGTCCTGACCATGAACGGCGCACCCTTGGCGAGTCGCTTTGAAGAGGGGAAACTCTGTGCTGATGCCAAATCGTTAGGTACACTTGGTTTGCGCAAAGATGAGCTCGCGCCCACACTCATTGGTCAGGCCAACAACAAGCTGGACAGCCTCAATAATGGCGCCTGGACCTGGTTGCTCAAAGACGATTTTTCTGGCGTAGCCACCTACAGCTGTTGGCAAAATGGCAAGTGGACTCCGGCGTATTACGATGCCAAAAACAAGCAATTGCGCGCGCAATTCGAGGTTCCGTTTCTGCCAGGCACAAACATAGAAGTTCGGGTGAGAGATGCTGCAGGTAATGAAAAGGTTGTTCAGAGCAGCACGCCATTGGCGCCTTTCAAATAAATGGGGCTGCAGTAGGCGAGGTCTTCAAAAGCTTTCATTTCAAAAGCCTGTTGGGCTGGCTTAACTTGAAATTTTGCAGAAAGCGGTTGGTCTAACCATTGAATGGAATGGGCGGTCCAGTAAGTTTTTGCTTTTTCATTGGCGTCGCCAACAACAATAATGGAGCGCAACTCTGTAAGCACTGTATTTTCAAGGAGGGCGCAGTGTAGTTCACTTAGGGTAGATCCTTGTGCATCAAATGTTTGTAAATAGACTTCCGATCTGCGCGCATCGAGCAGCGCAAAAACTTCAGCATCAGTAGTTAAACCAGTTTCTTTGGCAATTTGAAATAGAATTTGGTGGGTAGGGATAGCGAGTAGCGGAATTTGCAAAGCGAAGCACAACCCTTTAGCTGTGGAGAGGCCAATGCGCAAACCGGTATAAGAGCCTGGTCCTGAACTATAACTTATTGCTGAGAGGTCTTGGAGCTGAAAATTGGTGTTGTTCAGTACCTCGGTGATCATGAGGGTCAGTTGTTCGCCGTGAATGTAGCCGTCACCAGTTTTATCGAGGTAGGAGAGGAGTGTGCCGTTTTGAGAAAGGGCCACACTACATATTTTGGTGCTCGTTTCGAGGTGGAGGATCAGGGCGCTCATTCTTGACACTCGAACTTGAAACCGACGCCGTGCACATTGTTGATCTGAATGCTGGTATCTTCCTTGAGGTATTTGCGCAACTTGGTAATGAAAACATCTAGGCTGCGCCCAACAAAGTAGTCGTCTTGGCCCCAAACAGAATTGAGGATGACGTCTCTAGGGATGAGCTGGTTTTTGAATTTATAGAGCGTGCGCAAAATCATGGCCTCCTTCTTGGTGAGGGTAAGCAACTGACTTGGCGATTGCAAAGTAAAGTTTTCGGTATCAAAGGTGTAGAGCCCGATTTTAACAACTTTCACTTCTGGAGAATCTGGTTGCAATTTGACTCTTTTGAGCAGTGCCTTGACGCGTAATTGCAATTCTTCTGCGCTAAAAGGCTTGGTGAGGTAGTCGTCTGCACCGGCATTGAATCCTTCAATTTTGTCTTCGGTTCGGCTGCGTGCCGACAAAAACAAGATAGGGATTTCGGCGTTTTGCTTGCGGATGTCTCGAGCGAGGGTAAAACCGTCTTTGACCGGGAGCATGACATCAAAAATACAGAGGTGATAAGGCTCTTCTTGAAAGCGACGCAGGGCTTCCGCGCCATTTTCGCAGAGGGTAACGGCATAGCCATCGGCTCTGAGCTGATCTGAAACAACGATACCAAGGCTGATATCGTCTTCTACCATGAGGATTTTGATTTTCATGAGCGTCTATAAAAGCCAAGAGCCTTGGTAAACCAAAGCTCCTGACTATTAACCTAAACCTACTACTAGTGCTACAAAGTTAAGCGCTTTTTTAATATTGGGTTACGTCGGTTTGTTAATTTTTTCATAAAATTTTTTTGTGGTGACTTTTTGCCAATTTTAGAATCCCTAACTTTACTCAATGAATCCTGTACACATTCTTATTGTAGACGACGAAGAAGATATCCGCGTGTTGCTGCAATACAATCTGCAAAAAGAAGGCTATCAAGTAGATGCTGTTGCCGATGGAATGGCTTGCATGGAATTTATTCAAAAACAAAAGCCAACCCTCATTCTGCTGGACGTCATGATGCCCGTGCTGGACGGCATTGAAGTCTGCGAGCGCATCAAAGCCGACGCCCAATACCAAGATATCCTTATCTGCTTTCTCACCGCCCGCAACGAAGATTACAGTCAAATTGCAGGACTAGATGCAGGTGCAGACGACTACATCGCCAAACCCATCAAAACCAAAGTGTTGTTGTCTCGAATTCACGCCATGCTGCGCCGTAGCCAACACAACAAACCCGTTGTAGAACCCAAACCAAGTTTTCGGATCAATCGCGAAAAATACATTCTCGAAAAAGATGGTCAAGAGTTACAACTCCCCCGCAAAGAGTTTGAATTGCTTGCCCTATTGGTTTCTCGCCCCAACTTTGTGTTCAAGCGAGAGCAAATCTTAGAAAAAGTTTGGGGTACCGAAATCATCGTCGGGGACCGCACCATCGATGTGCACATCCGTAAAATCCGCGAAAAAATTGGCGATCACTATATTTCTACTATCAAAGGAATCGGCTATAAGTTCAACGAATAATTTTGGCCCGAAACTTGCTAAACGGCCTGCAGTAAATCATCAACTATGAAAAAATCTATACTTCTCTTTGTAGGCTGCTGCCTGCTTGTAAACCAACATTTTGCACAAGCACCGAGCGCTGCTTTTGCCCCAATTAAAGAACACCTCGAGCGTTGGGACGACGTCCGTGGGGCTTGGTTAGCCTTAGCCATTCAGGCGCTTGCAACCAAACAAGCCGTTCCTGACCGCACCTTTCCCGAAGACTTCACGCCTTATGAAATGCTCAGCATGATGCCGGCCAAAGAACGTCAAGACCTCCGCCAAATGGTCTTGGAAAACCAACGTGTGGCCAGTGCAGGCAATAGCCAAACCACAGATTACGGCGTTTTTGCTGCCTTGCTCGAACACAGTTTTTGCAGCCGCACCTATGGCCGCTCGTACGGAGACCCGCATTTGAAATCTTACGACAGAGCTACTTATTCTTTTCAGACGGTAGGTGAATTTGTTTTGTCAAAAAACACTAATGGTTTGTTTGAAGTACAAACGCGCCAGCGTGCGCAAGACGAGAATTTTTCCTTGAATGCAGCCGTGGCCATGAATATCGCTGGTGACCGCCTTTGCTTTTATGCAGCAGAGAAGCCAGATGACATCCAACAAACGCCACTGCGCCTCAATGGCCAGCCAATTCAGTTGCAAGGCAGAAGCTATTACCTGCCACATGGCGGTGTCATTCGCTTAGATGGCCGCAATTATACCATCGCTTGGCCTACTGGCGAAACAACCGTTATTGACGTGAGGTCATCGGGTGCGCGCGGCTTTGTCAATGTCACCGTTGGCATCTTTGATTGCGATCGCAACCAATACGAAGGCTTATTGGGCAACAACAACGGCTTTTCAGACGACGACTTCAATAGCCGCACCAATATGCCGCGCCCTAACAATATTGCCGCTCTCTCTGTTGCCTCTGCTTATGCTTTTGATTCAAGAGAGGCCTCACAAATCAATAGTTTAGCCGAGCAAGAGTTTCAAGCGTATTTGGCCAAAAACTTTGCCGAAGACTGGCGCGTCACAGACAACACTACCCTTTTTGACTACCGTCCGGGTACCACAACTGCTTATTTTACCGACAGAAGCTTTCCGAGAGTACATATGAACATCTCTCAAATGAATGCCCAAAGCCGAGAGCAAGCTCGCCAGCGCTGTGCGCAAATGGGAGTGCCTGCAGATGAAATGGGTGGTTGTATTTTTGATCAAGGCTACCTCAATATTGCACCCAATGTACCGCCCACACCAAATGTCCCTAACCCAACAGGTACGGTTCTCAATAAAGTAGAGCGTCCGGCACTCAACAACAACGCGCACACCTTTGCAGAAGGTAAGCACCCAGCCAACCGTCCACAAACGATAGACAAACCTGATACAAACGTCGAGAAACCCAATTCCCAAGACAAAGACAACTCGATTTCAAAGCCTTCCGAACCAAGAGAACCTGTTTCACCAAGGCCAACGCAATCAGTCAGTCCTAAACCAACCTCACCGGCTGTATCCAAACCAAGTGCTCCGGCAGCTCCAAGGCCTAGCGCTCCAGTAGCCCCAAGACCAGCGGCACCCACACCAAAACCAAGTATGCCGGCTGTTAAATCTGGCAAAGGATAAATCCTGAGATACACACATTTGAAAACAAAAAAAGGGCCCGCACAGCGGGCCCTTTTCATTGGAGAGCGTTTCTAGTTTCTGAACGCTTATTGATGCATTTTGATGAACGGTAGCATTTGTCCGTTGAGTTGAACGAAGTAGCTGCCGTTGGCAAGGTTGCGTACATCGATCTGTGTTTTGAAAGCACCAGCTTGGAGTTGTTGCCC
>JBFYPV010000070.1:0-2766 GCA_041303085.1 Crocinitomicaceae bacterium | reverse complement strand
GCCGAAGAATTTGTAGAAAAATACAAAGGCAAAGAAGGTGCAGAGCAAATCATTGGGCATTTTGGCCTCGGTTTTTATTCTGCCTTTATGGTGGCAGAAAAAGTACAGATCCGCACGCTTGCACGCTACGAAGGCGCACAGGCCGTACAATGGGAGAGCAACGGTTCGCCAGAATACACGCTCATCGACATCGAAAAAGAAAGCCGCGGTACCGACATCGTGTTGTACATCACAGAAGAGTCTGCTGAGTTTTTAGAAAAACAACGCATCCAAGGCATCTTAGACAAATACTGCAAATTTTTACCGATTCCGGTCTTCTTTGGCACCAAAGCAGAATACATCGATTCTCCGGAAGGGGAAAAAGACGACAAAGGAGAAATCAAGCGCGTGTCTATCGACGTGCCGAACCAAGTCAATAACCCAAGCCCAGCCTGGACCAAAGCACCCGTAGACCTCAAGCAAGAAGACTACGACCAATTTTATCGCGAGCTCTACCCAATGACATTTGAGGCGCCGCTCTTTCACATCCATTTGAACGTAGATTATCCGTTCAACCTCACGGGTATCTTGTACTTTCCTAAAATCAAGGAAAACGTCGAGGTACAGCGCAACAAAATCAATCTTTACAGCAATCAGGTTTTCATTACCGATAGCGTAGCCGAAATTGTTCCGGAATTCTTGACCCTCCTCCATGGCGTCATTGACTCCCCAGACATTCCACTCAACGTATCGCGTTCGTATTTGCAAAGCGATGGCAACGTCAAGAAAATCTCTGCCCACATCACTAAAAAAGTAGCTGATAAATTGGCCGAGATGTTCAAAAAAGACCGCGCTGATTTCGAAGCCAAATGGCCAGACCTACAGGTTTTCGTTCAGTACGGTATGTTGTCAGAAGAAAAATTTGCCGAAAAAGCCAAAGATTTCAGCTTGTTCAAAACCACCGACAACGAGTGCTTTACCCAGCAAGAATACCTAGACAAAGTCAAAGTCTTGCAAACCGACAAAAACAACAAAACGGTTTTCTTGTATACCAACGATGCCGAAGAACAATACGCATTTGTCAAGAAAGCCAAAGAACGCGGCTACTCCGTTCTCTTACTCGACGGTCCGCTTGCCCCACACTGGATTTCTAAATTGGAGCAAAGCAACGAAAACATCAGTTTTGCGCGTGTAGATGCCGATAGCTTAGATAAACTCATCGCCAAAACAGATGAATTGCCGTCTAAATTGAGCAAAGAAGAGGAAGAAAAACTCAAGCCAGTTTTTGAAGCGCAGGTCAATAAAGAAAAGTTCACCGTGCAGTTTGAAAGCATGAGCGAGCAAGAAGCCCCAATCATCATTACCCAGCCAGAGTTCATCCGTCGCATGATGGAGCAGCAAAAGCTCGGCGGTGGCGGCGGTTTTTACGGTGCCTTCCCCGAAATGTTCAACCTGACGGTAAACGCCAATCACCCTACAATTGGCAAACTACTGAGTCAAGAAGCGGCAGCACAAGAGCAAAGCACCAAGCAATTAGTGGACCTCGCTATGCTGGCGCAAGGGCTCTTGAAAGGTGCAGCTTTGGATGCTTTCATTCAGCGCAATATCGAACATATTGCATAAATGACTAGCTTTGACTTCGCTTAAATTCTAGATTTTGTACAAATGGATCTTGGGCATTGGCGCCCTCATTTTAACCCGTAAAATTGGTTTGGCCTTCCTTGGCTTTGCCATTGGTTCACTCATCGATCAGTACCAACAAGCTGCCAAAACAGGGCAAAGCGGCGCGGGTACAGGAGCCGGCTACGGCCAAGATCCCTTTGATTTCTATCGCAGGCAAAGTTCCATGTACGATTTGCCCACCATGCTCATGGCGCTTTCCGCTGCGGTCATGAAAGCAGACGGCAAGGTGTTGCGCACAGAACTGGACTACGTCAAAAACTTCTTTTCAGCACAATTTGGTCAGCAGTTCAATGCCACGCACCTGCAAACGCTCAAGCAGTTTCTAGATGCGCCCAGCATACCGCTCCAAGACATCTGTAGCGACATCCGCAACCGCATGACCCAAGAGGTGCGCGTTCAACTCGTGCACTATTTATTTGGCATTGCCAAAGCAGATGGCGACGTCGGGACCGCCGAAATCAATGTCATTTCGCGCATTGCAACCATGCTCGGTATTCCAGCTGTTGAGTTCGAGAGTTTGCGCAATATGTTCTACCGCAACGTAGATTCGGACTACAAAATCTTAGGTATCGACGAAAAAGCTACCGACGATGAAGTCAAAAAAGCTTACCGCAAAATGGCAGTGGCGCACCACCCAGACAAGGTAGCCCACATGGGCGAAGAATACCTGAAAGGGGCCAAAGAAAAATTCCAACAAATTCAAGATGCCTACGAAGCTATTAAAAAGCGTCGGGGCCTTAAATAAAACTGTTTATGTCCGATAACCGTTACCAACAGCGCGGCGTTTCTGCCGGAAAGGAAGATGTGCACAAAGCGATCTCCAAACTCGACAAAGGCTTGTTCCCGAAGGCATTTTGTAAAATTGTGCCCGACTACCTCACCGGCGATCCAAACTACTGTGTAGTGATGCACGCCGACGGCGCTGGCACCAAATCTTCTTTGGCCTACGCTTATTGGAAGCAAACCGGCGACCTCTCTGTATGGCGCGGCATTGCCCAAGATGCGCTCATCATGAACATCGACGACTTACTTTGCGTAGGCGCCACGGGCCCCATTTTGGTGTCGAGCACCATTGGTCGCAACAAATTGCTGATTCCCGGAGAA
>JBFYPV010000069.1:0-3544 GCA_041303085.1 Crocinitomicaceae bacterium | reverse complement strand
TGTGTACCCGAATCCGAGTAACAGCGGCATCAATCTGTATTTTCCGAATCCCAATCAGCAAAAACGTCATTTTGAGTTGTTGAGCTTGGATGGAAAAGTCGTTTATGAGTCTGCTGATTTTACGACGGAATTCTATCAGAGTGATGTTTCTACCTTTTCACAAGGAGGATATTATATTCGTCTTATTGCCGATGGCGAGATCATAGCGAGGCAAAAGATTGTCATTAATTGACCTTCGATTTAAAGTATCATTTCATCAGTAATCAATGTCGTTTTGCATCATTTACCTACGTCTGGGGAATAGTTCTGTGCGAAATAAAAATCAAGCTAAAATATTTTCGGAACTTTAATAAAAAAGAAACGCCTCCGTTGTTGGGGAGGCGTCGGACGAAAGATACTATCCTTCGTGATGTTCTGGAAAACAAAAATAATTAATTATTGATTGAAATGCAAGAGGTTCCATCTAAAAAAGAAAGAGTGATCGTATACATTGATGGCTTCAATCTTTATTTTGGTATGCGTGAAGCGGGATTTGATAATTGCAGATGGTTGGATTTAAAGAAAATGGTTCAAAAATTAATTAAGCCAGATCAATCCTTGGAAGATATCAAGTACTTCACAAGTAGAGTCAGCAATGACCCCCAAAAACAAAAAAGACAAGCAAACTACATCGACGCACTGGAGTCAACAGGTGTCAAAATTCTTTATGGTAACTATCAAAATAGTGCTGAAGAATGCAAACGCTGTGGGCATACATGGAAAACTGCAAAAGAAAAAATGACGGATGTCAATATTGCAACAAACATGATTGTTGATGGCTTCAATGATTTATACGACATGGCTTTACTCATTTCTGGAGATAGCGACTTGGTGCCTCCCGTTAGGGCCACACATACCCATCTAAAACAAAAACGTGTATGCATCGCCTTTCCACCAAAAAGACACAATGCATCGATGGCAAATGTTGCTAAAGGTTCGTTTACGATTGGTCGAAAAACACTAATTGATTCAATATTTAACAAAGAGGTTAAAAGCAAAACGGGTTATTTGATCAAAGCACCTGAGAATTGGCTACCTTAAATTCACTCGCCTAGCGCTATGTAATCGTTATTTTTCTATTTTTGAAGACTTTTAAATCGAAAATCAAACTATGCAACTCAGCGGTATCATTGCCATTTCAGGAAGACCAGGTCTTTTCAAAGTCATTGCTCAAAGTAAAAACAGCGTTATTGTCGAATCGATGATTGACAAAAAGCGTTTTCCGGCCTATGCCACAGAACGCATTTCTACTTTAGATGACATCAGCGTTTTTACCTATGACGAGGACGTGAAGTTGACCGACATCTTTGCTAAAATGCTCGAGTTGTATCCGACTGAGGCGCCGTCGCATAAAGCGGACATGAAAGAATTGGAGGCTGCATTGGCGCAGTTTTTACCGAACTGGGATCAAGACCGCGTGTATCCTTCAGACGTGCGCAAACTTTTCCAGTGGTTCAATTTATTGATTCATGCAGGTGCTTTTGAAGCAGCAGCTACAGAAGAAGCCACCGCGGCAAAAGAAGTGAAGGCACCAAAAGCTGAAACAGCGAAGAAGAAAGCACCAAGTGCAGCGCCGTCGGCCAAAGCAGCCAAGCCAGCCGCATCTAAGAAACCAACAGCCGTCAAGACCGGTTCTTCTAGAGGAAAATAACATGAAAATTCAAAAAGCAGCGCGCCAGTTTCTACCCGAAGACCTGGCCATTACCGATTTTGGGGTACTCACTCCCTATTTTCAAGAATTATTGGAGCGTCAAATCACTAACTTGGCTGAATTTGACCGCTGGCTTTTGGACCGCTCCGAACTCGATGCGGTACTCGAAGAAGACCTCGCTTGGCGTTATATCCGCATGAGCATCAATACTGCAGATACCGACCTCAGGGCTGCTTACACCGCTTTTGTGACACAGATTCAGCCCGAACTTGCTCCCTTAGAAGACCAACTCAACCAAAAACTAGCGGAGCTACCCTTTTTACAGGAACGCAAGGACAGCGCGCATGAAATCTATTTTAGAAGTGTGCGTACCGCGCTCGATTTATATCGCGAAGAAAACATCGCTATAGAAGCCGCCTTGAACGAAGAAGCGCAACAATACGGCGCCATTAGCGCAGCACAAACCATTGAACACAACGGTGAAACGCTCACCATGCAACAAGCCGCGCTCTTGCTCAAAGAACAAGACGAAACACTGCGCAAAAGCATTTTTGACAAAATGGCCGAGGTGCGCAGAAAAGACCGCGCCACGCTAGATGCACTCTATACCTCCTTGATTGAAAAACGACAGCAGCTCGCCGTCAACGCTGGTTTTGCAAACTACCGCGACTACAAATTTGTGGCGATGGGTCGTTTTGACTACACCAAAGCAGACTGTTTTGCTTTTCACGAGGCCATCAAAACGCATATTGTGCCGCTGGTCAAGGAAATTCAAGCACAAAGACTCCAAAAACTCAACAAAGCACAATTCAAGCCGTGGGACCTCGATGTGGATCCGGAAGGAAAGCCTGCGCTTAAACCTTTTAAAGACGGCAGCGAAATGTTGCAGGGCACCATCGCGATGTTTGAGCGGATTGACGCTTACTTCGGCGACTGTTTGCGCGTCATGGACGAGCTCGGCCACCTCGATTTAGATTCCAAAACAGGCAAAGCGCCGGGTGGCTACAACTACCCGCTTTACGAAATTGGCGTGCCGTTTATTTTTATGAATGCCGTTGGCACCCAGCGCGACCTCGAAACAATGGTGCACGAAGGTGGCCACGCCATTCACTCTTTTTTGAGTCGAGACTTGCCACTCACTGCCTTTAAAAACTTGCCTTCTGAAGTAGCGGAGTTGGCCTCGATGTCTATGGAGCTGCTCAGCATGCCACAATGGTCGGAATTTTACAACCCAACTGACCACGTGCGTGCCATGCGCGAACAAATTGAAGGCACCTTGAAAGTACTCCCTTGGATTGCACAAATCGATGCTTTTCAGCACTGGATCTACGAAAACCCAACACACAGCTTGACAGAACGCGCCGCTCATTGGCAGCAATTAGCCACTGATTTTGGCACAGGGCTCACCGACTGGGCTGGCTACGAAGATTTGGTCGAAAGCGCTTGGCAAAGACAACTGCATTTGTTTGAAGTGCCCTTTTATTATATCGAATACGGTATTGCCCAACTTGGTGCGCTTGGCGTCTGGAAAAACAGCCTCGAAAATTACCCGAGCGCCATTGAAAACTACAAAAAAGCACTTGCGCTTGGTTATACCGAGCCCATGACCAAAATTTACGAGACCGCCGGAGTACCCTTCGATTTTTCTTCTGAGCGCCTCCAAACTTTGGCCAGCTTTATTCAAAATGAATTGAAAAAAATGAATTAGTTGCGGCAGGATTGTACAGCAAATTAAAATTCTCTTTATATTTGCACCCGCACATGGCGAGATAGCTCAGTTGGTTAGAGCGTAGGATTCATAACCCTAAGGTCCCGAGTTCAACTCTCGGTCTCGCTACTTCAAAAGGCTCCAAT
>JBFYPV010000068.1:0-4977 GCA_041303085.1 Crocinitomicaceae bacterium | reverse complement strand
TTATCAATGGTGGTGGCGACTGGGGCAGCGGACAAATCTCCAGCGGCGACTACATCCCCTTCATTACCCCGCACCTACTCAGCGGCAGCGTCGGTATCGAGCACAAAAAATGGAGCGCGCTGTTCAGTGCTAATTATGTTGGTAACACACGTACAAGCCCCGGGCAAAATGAATTGGTCTTTGCAACATCCAATCAAAATTATGCGCTCGTCAACTGCATTGAGGCCTTTACCATCATTGATTTTTCTTTCAACTTCCACATCAATAGCCAGTGGAGCGCCTACACCACCGTGCAGAACCTTGCCAACAACACGGCAATTGTTGCCAATTTACCACAAGGGTACCGTTCTGCCCTACCGCGCGCTTTGCTACTTGGCTTCAAATTAAAGCTCTAAAAGGTCGGGGTAAGACAGACTTCACTTGCGCATTGAAGTGAATTAGGGTCAATTAGACAATAATTCTTAACTTCACGCCTCAATTTTTTGTACATTTAGTCGCATGTGGAGTAAAGTAGCCAGTTTTATATTAAGGAATCGCTTGTTCGTACTGGCCATTATCGGTATCATCACCGTGTTTTTTGGTTATTACGCAGTAACCTCACTCAAGGTAGACAACCGCTTTGGCAACACCCTTCCCAAAGACGATCCTATCCAAATGGACTACGAAAAGTTCAAATTGCAATTTGGAGAAGATGGTTCTACATTAGTGATTGCCGTTCAGACCGACTCCCTTTACACCAAAGAAAACTTCAAAAAATGGCGTGAGCTAGGGTACAAAATCCTCAAAATTAAAGGCGTAGACAACGTTGTTTCTGAAGCCACACTTTTTGGTATCACCAACAACATCAAGAAAAATGAATTTGAAATTCACCGCATTTTTTCTGATACCACCTTTAGAGATAAATCCATAGCTGACGTCCGTCAAGAAATCCGCAAAAACCCAATTTATAGAGGCTTGCTCTACAACGACACCAGCAATGTGTCTTTGTTAATGATTGGCATCGACGAGAAAGTGTTATCCAACCCGAAAAAGGCTGGGGTCGTACTCAAAATCGAAGCCCTCGCAGACCAATACGAAAAACAATTTGGCAAGGTCTACTTTGCAGGTTTACCGCACATCCGTGTAGTAGTTGGCCGTCGCATTGTTGCCGAAATGTATATCTTCTTAGGGCTCTCTATTTTTGCTTCGTCCCTCTTGCTGTTCATCTTCTTTAGATCGCTATACGTTGTACTCCTATGCAATATTGTCGTGGCCATCTCCGTGATCTGGGCCTTGGGAAGCATTGCCTTTATGGGCTATCAGCTCTCAATCATCATGGCGCTTGTGCCGCCGCTCCTGATTGTCATTGGCGTGCCCAACTGCGTGTTCTTGATCACGCGGTACCATCAAGAATATGTGCGGCTCGACAACAAAATGCGCTCGCTATTTGTGATGATCAAACGCATTGGTTCAGTTACTTTTTTAACCAACCTCACCACAGCTGTTGGTTTCGTCACCTTTACCAGCTCCGATAAACTTGCTCAGTTTGGTATCGTTTCGAGTTGGAATATCATGGTGGTTTTTGTGCTCTCGCTGGCCATTATCCCTATTTTTGCCTCCTTTGCCAAGCCTCCAAAACCGCGCCACCTCAAACACCTCAGCCGTGTTTATTCGCAAGGTTTTATTGAGTTCATCGTGAAGCTTGTCACCAAATACCGCCCCTGGATTTACGTGAGCTCTGTACTGCTGGTTATTTTCAGCCTTTACGGCATGACCAAAATTATTTCGACCGGAAACATCACCAGCGATTTACCTTCCGACGATCCTATTTTGCTCGACCTCAAATTTGTTGAACGTAATTTTGGTGGCTCGATTCCTTTTGAAATTACCGTCAACTATAAAGAAAAAGGCAGGCTTTTCAATACCGAGACCATGCGCAAAGTGGAAGAAATACAAAGCATATTTGCCAAAGACACGCTCTTCTCAAAAAGCATCTCTTACGTAGACCTCATCAAGTCGATCAACATGGCTTACCACGGCGGCGACCCCAACAAATACACACTCATCTCGAGCCGCGACAAACTCCGCCTCAAAAAATACATCGACAAACTCGACATGAGTAGTCTCAACGGTGGTTCTATCTCTCTTAAAAACTTAGTAGACACCAGCAAAACCACACTGCGCATCCGCATGCAGATGAAAGACCTCAGTGTAGACAAGGTTGGGCCTGCGCTCGATGCACTCAAAATCAAAACCAACGCCATTCTCAATCCAGACCAACAAACCCTTGATCGTCTTTACACCAAGATTGCAAAAGGCAACACCGGCGCCCTGGACAGCATCATCTACGAACATACCGACGTATTCAATAGCCTCACTGCGCTTATTTCTAATGGCAACGACCAAAAACAAATGGCGTTTGACATGGATCCAGAAAAAATAAAGTCTTACGCAGGCACACCTCAATTCAATAAAAAACTCAAAAAAGCAATCGCTGCAGAACAATACGATTTGATATTTACCGGAATTAAAGTTGTTCAGACGGAAGGCACCAAATACCTTTTTGTGAACTTACTGCAAAGCCTCATTTTTGCGATCATCTCGATTGCCATCATGATGGCCTTCTTGTTCCGTTCCATGCGCATCATTATGGTATCCATGATTCCAAATATCATTCCTTTGCTCTTTACGGCAGGTATCATGGGTTATTTTCAGATTCCGCTCAAGCCCTCTACCATTCTCGTCTTTGGTATTGCGCTAGGCATTACCGTAGACAACGCCATTCTCTTCCTTGGAAAGTACCGAAATGAGCTCAAACAACATGGTTGGGATGTCCGCTTTGCGATTCTGCACTCTTTGCGCGAAACCGGTTTAGGCATCTTCTATACGTCTGTGATTTTATTCTTTGGCTTCTTGATGTTTGTGTTCTCGCAGTTTGGAGGTACTAAGGCTCTGGGGCTACTGGTATCGATTACGATTATGGTCGGTATGGCCACCAATTTGATCATCTTGCCAGCACTGCTTTTAACGCTCGAACGCAAATTCAGCATGCGCTCTTTCCAAGAACCTTTCTTTGATATCTACAACGAAGAAACAGACTACGATGTCGATAAACTCGAAATCGAGTTTGCAGAAGAAGAAGATAATAAGTAAAACTTAAGCGTCAGTAAGCTTCTTGACCATCGTAAGAATCGTCGCCAAAGCAACGGTTTCTCCGGTTTCGTCATAAACATCTACCAAAAACTTCACGATACCTTTTGCGATATCGTCGTCAGAGCGCTTCTCTTGGTCTATCTTCTCTTTTACTGTAAAGCGCACACCAATTGTAGCGCCCGGATAAACCGGCTTGGTAAAACGTGCCTCTTCAATTCCGTAATTCAATAAAACTGGGCCTTTCTTAGGGTCTACGAACAAACCAGCCGCCTTAGACAAGATAAAATAACCGTGGGCAACGCGGCGCTCGAAAATGGTTCCTTCCAGTGAAGTAGCGTCCATGTGGGCATAGAAGTTGTCGCCGGAAACATTCGCAAAATTGACGATGTCGGCATCGGTTACCGTATGCTTATGGGTAAATACAGTTTCACCAACGACTAACTCTTCAAAGTGCTTTCTAAACACGTGGGGTTGTGCTTCTGGCATGGCTGCACCCACCTGAAACTGCTGGGTAATGGCCGTAATGGTGCTTGGGTGACCTTGGATAGCGGTGCGTTGTAAATAATGCAGTACGCCGCGTTTTCCGCCCATTTCTTCGCCGCCACCAGCTCTTCCTGGGCCGCCGTGGGTAAGTAAAGGCATTGGCGAACCATGACCTGTGCTTTCTTTGGCGCAATCTTTATTGAGAACAAGGATGCGGCCGTGCATACTGGCAGCGCCCACCACGTATTCAACTGCTTCCGTATTACTTGGCGTCACAATTGACGAAACCAAAGAGCCCTTGCCCATTTTGGCTAGTTCAATGGCAGCTTCCATGTCTTTGTAAGGCATGATGGTGGCAACAGGGCCAAATGCTTCGATGTCGTGGACAGCCGTTGCAGTGAATGGATTTTCATTGCGGAACAATACCGGCGGGAAAAATGCACCCGCTTCTTTGCTGGCGCCCAGTACTTCAAAATCGTCTAGATTTCCGAAGACCATTTGCTGGGATTGTGCGAGCAAGTCAACGTTGGCGCGCACTCTTTCTACTTGTAATTTAGTAGCCAACGCGCCCATTCTGACACCCTCAGTTGCAGGGTCTCCAATTTTGGTGGTGGCCAAGCGGGCCGCAATAGCACCCTGTACCTCATCTAATAGGTTTTCAGGAACAATAATGCGGCGAACAGCCGTACATTTTTGACCTGCTTTGATCGTCATTTCTTTGACGCATTCTTTCACGAATAAATCAAATTCTTCGGTGCCCGGAACGGCAGCTTGCCCAAGTACCGTAGCATTGAGGGAGTCTGCCTCTAAATTAAAGCTCACGCTTTGTTCAGAAATGCGCGGCAAGCCTTTGAGCAACTTTCCTGTTGCGGCACTTCCGGTAAAAGTAACGACATCTCTTGCGTCTACACTATCTAAAATGCCGCGCCCAAGGCCGCAAATGAGTTGCAAGGCTCCTTCTGGCAATATTTTAGAATCGATGATATCGCGTACCATGACTTCAGTCAAGAAACAAGTGTATTCTGAGGGCTTCACCACTGCTGGTACACCCGCCATAAGATTGACCGCGATTTTTTCGAGCATCCCCCAAATTGGGAAATTAAAAGCATTGATGTGTACGGCCACACCCTCTTTGGGCACCATGATGTGATGACCAATGAAAGTACCGTTTTTGGAGAGAGGCGCTGCAGCACCATCTACATAATAAGGAAGGTCCGGAAATTGACGGCGCAAACTCGCGTTTGCAAACAAGTTGCCAATGCCGCCTTCGATGTCTATCCAAGAGTCAACTTTTGTAGCGCCAGTGAGCGCTGAAATCTCGTAATACTTTGCTTTGCGCTCCATTAAAAACAAAGCCAAGGC
>JBFYPV010000067.1:0-3373 GCA_041303085.1 Crocinitomicaceae bacterium | reverse complement strand
CCGACAAACGCAGTTTCAAATAATACTACATCTCTTAAGTTTCCCTGAGTTTCTAAGCAAATGGTGGCAAATTGGTTTTTTTCTAACTCAATAACTTGCACTACTTCTTGTCCTCTAATTTCAAATGAAATACTGTCTGATTGTGATTTTTGTAGGGGAGTAAGGTCGCACCATTCTTCGTTACTGATGCAGAGAACGCCTTTTGCATCATTCAATGAAGCGCTGATCGTTGTGATATTCAAATTGAATTTTCCGGTTTTTGGCGCAATGAAAACCAACCATATTTGATTAGATTTTTTATCCCCAAGGAAGGAAAGAGAGAACTTACCTTCTACTGGTGCAAATACGGAGCCTGAACAATGATTATATGTGGAGCGTTGGCCAAATAACAAGCCACCGAATAACATACAGATAACACTGAGTAAAATTTTCACAAAGCCTTTGTACGGCTTATTCTATTTTTAGTTTCAACCTTCCGCTTAAGCGCAAGTCTACAACTAAAAAGCCTGTTGTTAAAAGCAGGTTTTGCACACTCAGTTCGTCAATTTTACCTTCTAGTCTTACCCCCTTTGTTATTTCGCTATTGATTTGTTGTTCAATGGCGGCTTTTGACTCTGTGAGGATAGGACTTAAATCTACGTCGACACTAGCCGCTAATTGTTCTTTGAGTTTGGAATTGAGCATCCATTTAGCGGAGTGCAACAAGACGCTTTTCGTCCGCAATTCATAATCGACCTCTCTGATTCTTAAATGTTGCTGTAGGTCAATATAAGGTTCAACGACTAAATAAAGCGTTCCTTTTTTTGTACCCGAAAATTGCACCGAGAGCACCAAGCGCTCACCTTGTGGCCCTAGCACCTGAACTTTATCGATATTGATATACTTTTTGTCGGTGATTTTGATTTGCTGTGTATCGAAGTCGCGCAGCAAAAAGCGGTTGATCGAATCGTAAGAGGCAACGGTTCTGAGATTAAATACACTGATATTGCTGGCGTTGGCTTGAGTTGTGTTTTTAGGTAGGCGCGTTTTAGGCCGCTCAATTGCATCTGTCGAAAACAAGGGTTTGGCGACCATTTGTGTTGTAAAATAAGCCTTTTGTCCTTCGTTTTTTAAAGTCAGGTTGTCGATGCCAATTTGCTGTGGCCGCAAATAAAAATAACCGTAAGGCGCCACCAAAATAGGATCTTGTAGTGCTTTCCAAACTTCGTTCATGGTGCTGTGTATCGGCGCCGAAGCCAATTGTTTATCTATTTCTTTTTCGAGCTGCACCAAGGATGCTCTTACTTCTTTTTCGATGGTTGGGGTTGCGTCGTACCTAAAAACCGTGATTTTACAAGGGTCAATTAGTGTAAATTCCTGTAATTTGGTTTGAGACTTTAATTCGAAATTTTCGCTAATTGCAATTTTACTTTTGTAAGAAATGTGAACTTTTCTTTTTGGTTCACCCACACCACATGAAGCAGAAACCCGCGGAATGATGCACATTTGTTCACCAAATACATTCTGACAATCCGGACAGTAAGACAAACTTAAATCAAACTTACCGTCGATGTCACACAAGACCTCTTGGTCTTTGAGTTCAAAAGAAAGCGGTTCGCGTTCAAAATGATATTTGTATTGAATGCCTTCACAGGGCTCTTCGCCCCCGCTAAATTTTTTGTCCAAGCTTTTATCCGCCTCGCTTAAGTAGGACTTGAGTGCTAATTCAGTTTCTAAAGAAAGAAAGGAAGGCTCTGGCGCACTGACCTCTTCTACAACTTTGAAGTCCGGAATGGGTAAGTCTATTTTAATGGTTTTACACGAAAACAAACCTAAAATTAGAAAGAAAACGATGTTGATTGACTTCATTTTCTGGGTTTGAGCAGCACACTTTGGAGAAAGTCGAAACGCAAGGTTTCAACAGAGCATTCAACTTCTTTAATGTATGGGCTTGTATATGTTGGTTTTTTTTGTCCACCGGTAATTTGGAATATCAGGTTTTCATCTTGTTTACAAAGCGATGAATTGAAAAACATGCCGCTCAATTCAAAGTGGTCATAAAAGCAATTTCCTAAATGTGTCATTTCGATCAGTAAACTATCACCTTCGTCCAGCCAAAGTTTTTTGGTCTCTTCTGCATAAAATATTTTGTATGCTTTGGTACTCATGACTTCTCCATCTTTTAGATTGATATAAGACATATTATAGGTCCAATAATTAGGCCTGTCCATGACTTGTAAGTCAAAGTTGACACCAATCTTTTGTTGTAAACCATTGTTATTATAGATTTCCATTACACCCTCATACGAGCCAAGCCAATCGTCAGGAATACCATTGTTAGGAGAGGTTGGAAGTTGACTCCAAACAAAAGAAGTGACAAATAAAAAAAAGAAAAGTAGACGCATAAAAAAAGGGGCTAAAGCCCCTCTAAATTAATTCATTTTTGCTTTCAGACCTTGGTCGAGTGCATCTAAGAATTCTTCGGTGTACACAAAGTGGTCACCGTGGCTTACTTTGTTGCCGTGAATACACACCGCTAAGTCTTTGGTCATGATGCCGCTTTCTACGGTTTCAATACAAACTTTTTCTAGTGTGTCACAGAAGTCGATCAAAGCTTGGTTGTTGTCGAGCTTTCCTCTGAAAGCCAAACCACGCGTCCAGGCGAAGATGGAAGCGATAGGGTTTGTAGATGTTTTCTTGCCGGCTTGGTGGTCGCGGTAGTGGCGTGTTACGGTACCGTGTGCGGCTTCCGACTCCATGATTTTTCCGTCTGGTGTGATCAAAACGGAAGTCATGAGGCCCAATGAACCAAAACCTTGCGCAACGGTGTCTGATTGTACATCGCCGTCGTAGTTTTTACAAGCCCAAACAAAATTACCGTTCCATTTGAGCGCCGAGGCTACCATGTCGTCGATGAGGCGGTGCTCGTAAACGATGCCTGCAGCTTCAAAAAGCGCCTTGAATTCTTGTTGGTAGATTTCTTCGAAAATATCTTTGAAACGACCATCGTATTTTTTGAGGATGGTGTTTTTGGTAGAAAGATACAGTGGCCATTTTTTGGTCAAAGCCATATTGAAACAGCTTCTTGCAAAACCTGAGATAGATTCGTCGGTGTTGTACATGGCCATTCCAACGCCATCTCCTTTGAAATTGTAGACCTCAAAAGTTTGTGTTTCGCCGCCATCTTCTGGTGTGAAGGTCATGGTGAGTTTACCTTTTCCTTTGAAAACAGCATCGGTAGCGCGGTATTGATCGCCGAAAGCATGACGACCCACAATAATTGGGGCGGTCCAGTTGGTGACCAAACGCGGAACGTTTTGCATCACGATAGGCTCGCGAAAAACAGTGCCGTCTAGGATGTTGCGGATGGTTCCGTTTGGAGACTTCCACATTG
>JBFYPV010000066.1:0-4561 GCA_041303085.1 Crocinitomicaceae bacterium | reverse complement strand
TAGACTGTTACGCGGCCAATAGCACAACTCGGCACATTGAATACTTCATTGGACTTGATGCCGTCAAGTACGTAAATCATGTCGCCTTTGCGCGCTCCGCGAAACATCAGGCCGCCATCTTCATCTTTTTTGACATCAGAATTAGAGTTGGCTACCATATCGATGACGCTGAATTTGTCTGGGCGGTTCTTGATTTCTTTGGCAGTAAGAGTGGTCACGGGCGTTTCGCCGATGCGAATGCGCGCTTGCTCATATCGGCCTCCGCCAACGCGCACAGCTTTGACGTCTTGGGTTTTGCTTTGAAAATATACCGTACCCGCATTGCCATAGGCTTCTAAAGGCACCTCTACGGTTATTTTTTCCGTGGTATCTTTTTGAAAACAACCAACTAATTGATAGGTTCCGGCAGGAATACCAACGATGCGAAAACGTCCCTCTTCGTTGGAAAGCGCTAAATAAACGTGACCGTTTTCACGGATAAGGGCTTTGGCACCTACAACGGGTTGCTGGGTACTGAAATTGATAAAGGTTCCAATGACATCACCGGTTCCGGACTGCGCTACTGTGCTTGCTGCTACCAAGAGCATCCACACCATCATAAAGTTCTTCATAAGCATGTTTTCTAGCAAGATGCCCAGAACTTTCAGATTCCATAAAAATTTATAAAGTTGCGCTGCTCGTAGAGATTTCGCGGTCGACTTTCTTGAAAAGACCTTGCAAAACTTTCCCTGGCCCAACTTCAATAACCTCGGCACAACCATCGGCAAGCATGTTTTGCATGATTTGCGTCCAACGAACAGCACCAGTAAGTTGCGTAACTAAATTGGCCTTGATTTGAGCTGGGTCTGTGACTGCTTGTGCATTGACATTTTGATAAACTGGGCAGATTGGCTGCGCAAAGTGTGTGGCTTCAATGGCCGCAGCGAGTTCTTCGCGTGCAGGTTCCATGAGTGGGGAGTGAAACGCACCACCTACCTGCAAGACCAACGCGCGTTTAGCGCCCGCAGCACTCAGTTGTGTGCACGCTTCTTCTATGGCCGCAAGGCTGCCTGAAATCACGAGCTGACCCGGACAATTGTAATTTGCTGGAACTACAATGCCATCTATACCTGCGCAAATGCGCTCCACAACTTCGTCTTCGAGACCGAGAATGGCTGCCATGGTGCTTGGGGCCAGTTCGCATGCTTTTTGCATGGCGTCTGCACGCTTGGCAACAAGGCGTAAACCGTCTTCAAAAGTGAGTGTTTTATTGGCAACTAAAGCAGAAAACTCGCCTAGAGAGTGACCCGCAACCATATCTGGCGCAAAGCTCTCGCCAAGGCAAGCCGCTAAGATTGTACTGTGTAAGAAGATGGCCGGCTGGGTTACATTCGTTTGCTTGAGGGCCTCGTCTGAGCCTTCAAACATGATGCTTTGGATATCAAAACCAAGGATTTCATTGGCTTTTGCAAATAGG
Source organism: Crocinitomicaceae bacterium (assembly GCA_041303085.1). Lineage (GTDB taxonomy): Bacteria > Bacteroidota > Bacteroidia > Flavobacteriales_D > Crocinitomicaceae > UBA952. Next base: position 3,105 of record JBFYPV010000066.1, on the reverse strand, counting down.
GAACGCGCCAGTTCTGACTGCTCGTAGAGGTCTTTGCCCATTCCAGAGAATTGGGCTCCTTGGCCCGGAAAAACATATGCTTTCATGTCGTTAATTTGGGGGTAAATTTACGGAAAACCTCAAGATTAGAGCTGACCATCGGAATGATACTTGCCTAATTTGTAGATCCGCACCTTTTGAAGGATGCCGTCTTGGTCGTAGTCATAGACCTTTCCGTCGTAAAGTTGGCCATTTTTAAATTCGCCGTCCATCCAGATTTCGTCGTTGTCGTTGTAGACTTTGTTGTAGCCGTTGGGTACAAAGCGTAGGCCTTTTGTTTTGGGGTTAGACAAGCGCGGCGGATATACGTTGGTACTGGCCACTGCGGCAGGTTTTGGTGCAGGTGTATTTTGAGGCGTGCTGGCTTTCTGAAGTGCGCCAATTTTTCCTTCCGGACCCACCACAAAAGAATTTTGCAGCTGCCCACTTGTGTTGTAGCGCGCTACTTGACCCTGAACTTGTCCGTTCTTGACCGTATAACTCAGGGCCAACTTGCCATTCGGATGGTAGTAACTCACCTTGCCACTCTCCTGCCCTTGGTTATTGAAATTGGCGCGGTAGGCCAACTGACCGTTTTCGTGGTAGCGCAAGAGCAACCCTTTGTAGCCGTTTGCCTGAAAATCGCCTTGTTCGGCAATTTTACCATTCGGATAATAGCGCGTGTAGCTTCCTTGCGGACGATTGTTGTTGTAGGTTCCTTTGAGCTGGACGCCGCCATCCGGAAAAAATTTGGTCCAAACGCCTTCTTTGCGGCCATTGACGTAGTTGCCCTCCTCTACTTTTTGGGTTTTGGGGATGTTCTTGTTCGGATAATCTTTACCCGTAAAAGTCCATTTACCATGGCGTTCCCCATTGGCATTGCGTTTATTTTGCGCCCATAATGTGGCACTGCAAATAAGTAAAAAACAACAGAGAGATGTACGTAATTTCACAACGCCAATTTACGAATTTTGGCTAACTTTGAACTTGTATGCTCAGCCTAGATCCCAAAGAACTCACCGTCCAGCGTTTGCACCAACTTTTATTAGGTGCTATTGGCCCGCGCCCTATTGCGTTTGCCTCTACCCTAGACGCTGACGGCAACGCCAACTTGGCGCCATTTAGTTTTTTCAACGTATTCAGTGCGAACCCACCCATTCTGGTGTTTTCACCAGCACGCTCTGGGCGCACAGGTCAAAGCAAAGACACCTTCAACAACGCCAAAGCTGTTCCGGAGGTGGTTATCAACATCGTGAACTACAACATGGTTCACCAAATGAGCTTGGCGAGCTCCCCTTACGCACCAGGCATAGACGAATTCATTAAAGCCGGCTTTACGCCTTTGGCCTCTGAAAAAGTTGCGCCATTTAGAGTAGCGCAAGCACCGGTTCAGTTCGAATGCAAAGTCAATCAAATCATTGAACTCGGTCAAGAAGGAGGCGCCGGCAACCTCATCATTTGCGAAGTTGTTCAACTTCATATCCAAGAAGAACTGCTCAACGAAAACGGCCTCATCGACCAACACAAAATCGATCTCGTTGCGCGCATGGGCGGCGATTGGTATTGCAGAGCCAATTCGGCATCTATGTTTGAAATCAAAAAGCCCATCACCACTTGCGGCATTGGCTATGACGCCCTGCCCCAAGATATCAAAAGCAGTGAGGTGCTCAGCGCCAACGACCTCGGCCAACTTGCGGGCATCGAAGAACTCCCCAACGAAACCGACGTCAACGAATACAAATTACTCGAACTCTCCACCCTTTTTCTCGAACTTGAGCACGACGCCAGCGCCCTCGAGGCAGCTTTGCATCGCAGCGCCCACGATCTGCTCGCTCAAAATAAGTTAGAAGAAGCGTGGCTCACCCTTTTATCTTTTAATAACTAACCACAAGTCCATGTTTAAATTCACAGGCACCGTTAAGGTCATCCAAGAAACACAACGTATTTCTGAAAAATTCCAAAAGCGCGAGTTCGTCGTTACCGACACTACCTCAATGTATCCACAAGATATTATTTTTCAAACGACCCAAGACAAATGTAGTTTGCTCGATCAGTTCCAAGCCAATGACAACGTAGAGGTTTCTTTTAATTTGCGTGGCCGCGAATGGACCAGCCCACAAGGTGAAGTCAAGTATTTCAACACCATCGAAGCATGGCGCATCGAGAAACAAGGTCAAAGCCAACCAATGGGCATGCCTAGCAACGGGCCTTCTGCCATGAACATGGGTTCTGAGCCACTTCCGGGCACCAGTTCAAACGCTGCTGCTGAAGAAGAAGACGACCTTCCTTTCTAAGTAGCTCGCTAAAATAAACCCAAAGCCAAGCCGCTTCCGAGTAAAATACTCAGCAGCTTGAGCAAATTGAATTTGTGATTTTCGGTGGTTTCAAAAATAATAGTGGTTGAGATGTGTAAAAACATGCCAACCACTACCGCCAAAATCAATTGAACATTCATGCCCAACTGTTCGGTGGTAATCGCAAGCCCCAACAAAACCCCAATTGGCGTCATGAGGCCAAATGCCAATAAAATCAACCAAGCCCCACTGCGCTTGATTTTGGTAGCCAATAAAAGTGTCATGAGCGCAATGGCCACTGGCACCTGATGAAAAATAATTCCCCACAAGAAACTACCATTAAACGGCACCTGACTCTCAGGGTCAATCCCAATTTGCAGCATGTTTCCGAGTGGAATCCCTTCAATGACCGAGTGAACAGACAGTGAAATAAATAAAGTCCAAGGCATCGCCTGCCCTTTGTGGACGTGCACATGCCCATGCTCGATGCCACCAGAAAAATATTCCAAAACCAACTGGACCAAAAAGCCCAACAAAATGAAAACGCCCACCTGAAAAACAGGTAAGGCTTCGTGTGCATGGTGTGCGTGCCCTTGATGCGCGCCATACAACTCAGGCAATAAGTGTTGGAAAATGACAGCCAGTAAAAAGCCACCGCTGAAAGCCAATGCTAGTTTGATGTATTGATTTTTGTTGGTCGCATTCAGGTAGCTCACAATGGCGCCACCCAATACAACCGAACCTATCAAAAGGAGCTCTACAGTGTAAAAATTCATGCTTTCTTTTTTGCAAT
>JBFYPV010000065.1:0-6253 GCA_041303085.1 Crocinitomicaceae bacterium | reverse complement strand
TCCAAAGACAACCGCTACGGACTGATCAACAAGCGCAATGAGCCGCTTATCGCCTTCAAATACCTCGATATTTCGCCGAATGAAGGCGGATTTATCTTGGAAGACAGCAGTGGCTATCTCTTGCTCGATGCGCAAGGTCAGTTTTTGCAACAAACCCCGCTGCAATGGGAAGAACTCCAGCAAACCTTGAGCGCATTTGACTGGCAAGTGACGCCTGTAGAACCAATCAAGCCCGCGCTTTTTGAACGCAGCGAACGCAATGGCAAAGTCGGGCTCAATAAGAAAGGAAAAGTGATTTTGGCTCCCAAATACGATGAGGTTTTGTTTGCTTCAACTTCCGCGCTTTTGATCGCCAAGCAAGGGAAAAGCCTAATTTATTTCGATACGACAGGCAAGCGCCTGGAATTAAATGGATTGGAATGGTTTTTGACTGCTTCTGAGCTGGCTTTTTTTACCCATGAAGGTTATGCCGTTTGTGCGAAGTCCGGAAAACTAGGCCTGATGGATGTCAAAGGAAAGTTACTGATCAAAAACACATATGAAGCCGCTCAGCCCTTTTGGGGTGGCTTATGGCCAGTACAGCAAGGCGGGAAATGGGGCTTGGTAAACCTCGAATCCAAGGTCGTGGTGCCATTTGTCAATGCGCAAATTACGCCGTTTGCACCTTTTGGTTATTTGGTCGAGCAGCAGGGTGGTTTAGGTTTAATAGATACTTTAGGTAAATGGATTTTAAATCCTGAATATAAAACAATTAAAAGACTAGAAACGAACTATTTTTTAGTGGAAAACGACAAAGGTTTGGGCTTGTTTGCGACCGATGGCACGCCAATTATTGCTTGCGGCTATCAACGCGTCGTGCGTTTTGACCAAAGCGCATTTCAACTCAGCACCCCAGAAGGCTTAGTCTATTACCTGATTGCAGACCAAAAAATCCTGATGCGCAAGCCATGAATCCAAGACAAATCCAGTCCGAACATTACTTCAAAGCACTCATTGTTGTGCTGAGTTTGTATGTGGGCTCATTTGTCTATTTAGAGCTCACCACCGTCAAAAAAGAAGAGCTACTTGCTGATGAAGCCCTTTACGAAGTAGCTTTAGAAGATGTCAGTGAAGAAGAAAAAGAGCAACTCCGTCAAGAGATGGAGGTCGCGCAGCAAAACGCTTCCTTGCGCAGTGTGGCTAGGGATGCCAACGATACGCGTCCGCGCTCCGACGAGAATTGGTCTACGCAAACAGGTGGCGCAAGCCAAGGCAACCCGGAGCAAACCGCCCGCGACTTTGAGGCTGAGGTTTTTGCCCAAACAGGTGGGGCCGCTGCTCGCGAGCGCATTGTGCAAGAAAGCAATAAACGCATTGCGCAGCTCAAGCAGCAAGGTCAAACACCTCAACAAACCAATACCAATGGCGCAGCGCAAGCCAATCAATATGCGGGAGCTGTCATGGTGGATTTCAGTGTCAATAAGCGCAGTGCCTACGAAGGCAACACTTGGTATGTCAGAAACCCAGGCTACACCTGCGGGTTCAATGCGGCTGGTTTGGTTTATTTGCAAATTGAAGTCAACTCGGCAGGAAAGGTGAGTGTGGCCAATTACATTGCCGCCAAAAGTAAAAATGCGAGCGCATGCATGATCGAGCAAGCCTTGAAATACGCCAAATTATCGCGCTTTAGTGCAGGTGAGGGCAGTGCACCAGGCTGGATCTCCTATCGTTTTGAAGCGCAATAACTTGCTGAATAGCGCTGTTGATTAAAAAATAACCAATATTTTGATGAGTTATTGATATTTTGCTTATTTTTGAGCAAAGAATTAGCATTATGCACATCGCTCAGAATCTCAAGTTTTTACGCAAAAGAAAAGGCAAGTCTCAAGAAGAAATGGCCCAAGCGCTCGGTCTCAATCGCTCTACTTACAGCGGTTATGAAAACGAAGTTGCTCAGCCCAGTCTTGAATTGCTCTTGCAGTTGGCACAATCCGAAAAGCTACCGCTAGAAGTACTTTTGTCTCAACCACTAGACAAACTGCCCGCAGCTGAGCTCGACGCTTTTCAAGGTGCGTGGCGAGGCGAGGCGAGCGGTCAAAACTTGCGTGTGCTCACCACGGTTGTCAATACGCAAAACGAAGAAGAAATTGAGCTCATCTCAGAAAAAGTGAGTGCCGGCTACACCAGCGGCTATGCCGATCCTAATTACCTCCAAGAGCTCCCCACTTTGCGCTTGCCGTTTTTATCCAAAGACCGCAAATACCGCGCTTTCCCCATCGCTGGCGACTCCATGCCGCCTGTGGTGCACGGCTCTTATGTCGTGGGTGAGTTTGTGCAAGATTGGTTGCGCTTGCCTTCCAATACGCCTTGTGTGGTCGTGACCAAAGCAGACGGCATTGTCTTCAAATACGTTCAAAACTTGCTCCAAGAGCAGCAAATCCTCCGCCTGAGCTCCACCAACCCCCTGTATGCGCCTTTTGAAGTTCCTGTTGCAGAGGTGCTTGAAGTCTGGCGTTTTGTTTCTTATATCTCTCGCGAACTTCCCGATATCCAACTAGATCACGCTGGCTTGGGTAGTCAAATTCGCGCCATGCAAGCCGACCTCCAAACTGCACTCCGCGGCCAACATAAATAGCGTTTATCCGCACATTTTTTGTAATTTTGCAGCTCATTATTTCATACTATGACCATTCAAGTTACTTTTCCGGACGGCAACATTCGTACGTTCGACGCCGGAACTACCGCCATGCAAGTGGCCCAATCCATTTCTGAAGGCCTTGCGCGCAATGTGCTCGCTGCCCGCATCGACGACCAAGTCAAAGATGCCAGCACGCCTTTAACCCAAGACTGCACACTTCAGTTGCTTACGTGGTCAGATGCCGAAGGCAAGTCTACCATGTGGCACTCGTCTGCGCACCTCATGGCCGAAGCGCTGGAGTTTTATTACCCAGGTATCAAATTGGCCATTGGCCCGCCGGTAACCAACGGTTTCTACTACGACGTAGACCTCATGGAGCACAGCATCTCCGAAAAAGACCTCGAAAAAATCGAGCAAAAAATGAAAGAGCTGGCCAAGCTCAAAAGCCCTTTTGTGCGTCAAGAAATTTCCAAAGCAGCTGCCATCGCTTACTTTGAAGAAAAACAAGACCCCTACAAACTCGAACTTCTTGCCGACCTCCCAGACGGCAGCATCACTTTTTATACGCAAGGCAACTTCACCGATTTGTGTCGCGGACCACACATCCCCGACACCGGTTTTGTAAAAGCCGTTAAACTCACCGCAATTGCGGGTGCATACTGGCGCGGCGACGAAAAAAACAAACAGCTCACGCGCATTTACGGCATCACCTTTCCTAAGCAAGCCGAGCTCACCGAATACCTCGAAAGAGTAGAGGAGGCCAAGCGCCGCGACCACCGCAAGCTGGGTAAAGAACTTGAGCTCTTTACCTTTAGTCAGAAGGTAGGTCAGGGCTTGCCACTTTGGTTGCCCAACGGTGCTGCACTGCGCGAGCGCCTGGAAAACTTCCTCAAAAAAGCACAAAGAAAAGCTGGTTACCAACAAGTCATTACCCCGCACATCGGCAACAAAGAACTCTACGTAACCTCTGGCCACTACGAAAAATACGGCGCCGATTCTTTTCAGCCGATCCGTACCCCAGATCCAAACGAGGAGTTTTACCTCAAACCCATGAACTGCCCGCATCACTGCGAAATCTTCAAGAGCAAGCCGCGTTCTTACAAAGACTTACCTGCTCGTTTTGCAGAGTTCGGCACGGTTTACCGCTATGAGCAATCCGGAGAGCTCCACGGGCTCACAAGAGTGCGCGGTTTTACACAAGACGACGCCCACATTTTCTGTACTCAAGAACAGGTCAAGGAAGAATTCAAAAATGTCATCGACATCGTTCTTTACGTACTCAAAACGCTCAAATTCGAGAACTTTAAAGCGCAAATCTCGCTGCGCGACAAAGAAAACCGCTCCAAATACATCGGCACCGATGAAAACTGGCAGCGCGCTGAACAAGCAATCATAGAAGCGGCGGCAGAAAAAGAATTGCCTACAGTTGTGGCTTACGGAGAAGCGGCTTTTTATGGCCCAAAACTCGACTTCATGGTTCAAGATGCTTTGGGTCGGGAGTGGCAGTTAGGTACCATTCAAGTCGATTACAACTTGCCCGAACGCTTTGAGCTCGAGTACATTGGCGCCGATAACCAAAAACACCGCCCCGTCATGATCCACCGCGCACCGTTTGGTTCTATGGAGCGTTTTGTGGCGGTCTTGCTCGAACACTGCGCCGGAGACTTCCCGCTTTGGCTGTCTACAGAACAATTTATCGTCTTGCCAATCTCCGATAAATACAACGACTACGCAGAAAAAGTTTCAGAATTCCTAAATAATTCCGATATTCGCGGACTTATTGACGACCGCAACGAGAAAATCGGCAAGAAAATTCGCGACGCAGAACTCAAAAAAGTACCTTTCATGCTCATCGTAGGTGAGAAAGAAGCCGAGTCAGACACCATTTCCGTCAGACAGCGCGGCGTCGGCGACCACGGCAGCATGGACCTGAACAAATTTGCGGACTTGATTCAGGAAGTAATTTCCGCAGAACTGGCTTAAGTTGAACTAACCACTGAATGAGAAGAAACTCAAAACCATTTGTAAAAAGAGAAGAGGCAGCTCAGCACCGCATCAATGAAAAGATTTATGCGTCTGAAATCCGCCTTGTTATCGAAGGAGAAGAACCACAGGTCATGAGCGTTGCCAAGGGCATTGCTTTGGCTGAAGAACAAGACATGGATCTTGTGGAAATCTCTCCAAACGCCACGCCTCCGGTTTGTAAAATCCTGGACTACAAAAAGTTCATTTACAACCAAAAGCGCAAAAGCAAAGAACTGAAAGCCAAGCAAAGCAAGGTTGTCTTGAAAGAAATTCGCTTTGGTCCCAATACCGACGACCACGACTTCGCTTTCAAATTAGCCCACGCTAAAAAATTCCTCGAAGAAGGCAGCAAGGTCAAGGCCTATGTATTCTTTAAAGGAAGAACCATCGTGTTCAAGGACAGAGGAGAGATTTTATTGCTCAAATTTGCCCAAGAGCTCGCTGACCTCGGTGCGGTAGAACAACTACCAAAACTAGAAGGTAAAAAAATGATCTTGATGATCAACCCGAAAAAGAAATAAGAAGCTGATATAGAAGTTTAACTCAAAAAAAAGCAAGCAAATGCCTAAAATGAAAACAAAATCCAGTGCAAAGAAGCGATTCACCATCACTGGAAGTGGCAAAATCAAGCGCAAGCATGCATTTAAGAGTCACATCCTCACCAAAAAGGCTACCAAACGTAAGCGCAATCTTACGCACGCTGGATTGGTTCACGATGCTGACCTCTCAAATGTCAAGTTGCAATTGTGCATGAAATAGTCCCTTTAACGGTTAATAAATTGTAGAACCCGGTACTGAGTCCCTTAAGTCTTCTTCGAAGCACTCCCTACCAAAAAATTTAAAAAATATGCCAAGATCAGTAAATCACGTCGCGTCAAGAGCTCGTAGAAAGAACTTGATGAAATTGGCCAAAGGATACTTTGGTCGTCGTAAAAATGTTTGGACAGTTGCAAAAAACGCCATTGAAAAAGGGCTTGTTTATGCATACTCCGGACGTAAGCAAAAGAAAAGAAACTACCGTTCACTCTGGATTACCCGTATCAACGCGGGAGCTCGCCTTCATGGCATGAGCTATTCACAGTTTATGGGTGCTGTACACAAAAGTGGAATTGAACTCAATCGCAAAGTACTTGCCGATTTAGCCATGAACCACCCAGAAGCTTTCAAAGCGGTTGTCGATACGGTAAAGAAATAAGTTTGAAACCTATATCAGCTCAAAGCCATTAGTCTACCGATTAATGGCTTTTTTTATAAAGAAATGATTCGCATTGGCATTGTCGGTATTGGTTATTTGGGGCGCATTCATGTGAGCGTGCTCCAAGAATTAGCTGCGCAGTTTGAGGTAGTTGGTATCTACGACCACAAGCCCATCGACGGGCTCGAAACTTCTACGGCACTTCAAGCCCTTCCATTTTTTGAAACTTATCAAGCACTCATCGGCTCTGCAGATGCAGTGGCCATCATTGCCAGTACGCCTGCTCATTTTCATCTGGCGAAAGAAGCGCTTTTGGCGGGTAAAGCTGTTTTTATCGAAAAACCGATGTGCGCCACGCTAAAAGAAGCCCAAGAGCTTCATGAGCTCGCGCTACAACAACAAAGCTTTGTGCAAGT
>JBFYPV010000064.1:0-7078 GCA_041303085.1 Crocinitomicaceae bacterium | reverse complement strand
GTGTTGTTGAGGTGTTTGTCGGCAGCGCGCTCAGGGTGAGGCATCATGCCGAATACGTTTTTGCCGCGGTTGGTAATGCCAGCGATGTATTGCAGTGATCCGTTCGGATTGCTGCTCGCATCTGTGCTTGCATCTGCCGCGCAATAGGTAAATAGGATTTGGTCATTGGCATGTAAAGAAGCCATAGTAGCTTCGTCTGCATAGAAACGACCTTCTCCGTGTGCGATTGGAATTTGGTAGGCCTTATTGTGGTCGAGGTCTTTGGTTGGTGCTGCAGACTGACTTACCGGCTTGAGGTAAACGTTTTTGCAAATGAATTTTTGGGTGTCGTTGTGCAATAGCGCGCCTTCTAGCAAGCCAGCTTCTGTTAAGATCTGAAAGCCATTGCAGATGCCCATGACGTAACCGCCGTTGTTGGCATGTGCAATTACAGACTCCATGATAGGCGAAAACTTGGCGATAGCACCTGAGCGCAGGTAGTCTCCGTAAGAGAATCCGCCGGGAATGACAATGAAATCTGCTCCTTGGAGGTCGGTGTCTTTGTGCCAGAGCTCGACGACTTCTTGCCCCATTAAATCTTTGAGTACGTAGACCATGTCTTGGTCACAATTGGATCCTGGAAAGGTAACAACACCAAATTTCATTTTCGATTTTTAAGTTGGTTCAAAGTTAGTAAAAGTCTAGGCTCAAATTGTAAAAAGGAGAAATTTTAGCAAGGAGAAGCCAAAGAGAATATAGAAAAATAAATGGGAGCTGATGCCGAGACTACTGCTCAAAAGGGCATATGAAAAATAAAAGGAAAAAGGCAGTACAACTAAACTCAACAATCCGATGTGTGCAGTCAGTAAAAAGGCGGCTGTTCCGAGCAAGAGCACAAAAAAAGTAAAGAGTGTCAGAATTTGCGTTTGTTTTTTGAGCTTCAAGGAGGCTTTGAGTAATCTGGCGCGGAGTCCGAACAGGCTGAAAAAAAGAATTAGCCCTAATATACTGAGGATGGTATAGTCTTGCCAGTTAGGGCTGTAATATTGAATGACGGGCAGCAGGTGGATGTCGTTTAGTTGAGACGTGAGGTAGTAAAAGCTCAGTAAGCCGCTCAAGGGCAGTAAAAAACCAATGGCAATCAGCAGAAGTTCTCGCCAATAAAAACCTCTAAGCACGATAAACATGAGCAGCAATAGGGGGAGGATAAACAAGAAGCTCGGCTCAAAAAATACGCTGAGCCCAAAAGCAAAGCTGGCATTGAACGCTGCTTTTTTCGAGTTTTGTTGCGGCTTGACACCAAAAAAGAGTCCTAAACCGGCGATGCAACAGAATTGCGCCACAAAAAGCCAACTCGGTTCTCCCCAAACATGAAAAAAACTGGCAAAAATCAGGTAGTTTAAACTGACAATAAAGGTGTTTTTTTCTAGGAACTCTCGGCTATTGAATACCCAGTTGAGTGCAACGGCGTTCACTAAAAGCATTAAGAAGTGAGCCAATAAATGAGCGGTGGGTACTTTGGCGAGGTAAGGAATGAGTTCTTGGACTTGAGGCGCCGCGCCAAAAGGTGCTGAGTAGCCTAAAAAATAACCAATAGGATATAGGGCCAATAAGACGGGCAACAAAAGTAACACCCCAACGCGGTTGTCTAAAAACAATCTGAGCACCTTCAAAATTAGCACTAAACCACAAGGATAGCCTCTAGTTGTGAATAAGTCACCTCGATTGTTTAAAAAGAAGATAAGTTCTTGTTAAATCACTGCGCATTAGCTTGCGTAAAACCTAAAAAACAATATATTTGCTTTCCTAATTTTTGAAAACCGAACACCATGGAAAAGCCTAAAAATCGTTACTCAGATACAGATTTAGAAGAGTTCAAAACACTCATCCAAAATAAACTCAAAGAAGCGCACGTGGATTTCGATTTGTTGAAAGGATCACTCTCCCACACAGATGACCACGGCACCGACGACACCGGCCGCACTTTCAACATGATGGAAGACGGTTCAGAAACACTTTCAAGAGAAGAAGTGGCACAATTAGCTGCACGCCAAGAAAAGTTCATTCAAAGCCTGAACGCTGCACTCATGCGCATCGAGAACAAAACATACGGTGTTTGTCGTGTAACCGGGCTTTTGATTCCTAAAGAGCGCCTGCGTTTGGTACCCCACGCCACCATGAGTATCGATGCCAAAAACGCCCAAAAGTAACGCGTGAGAAAACCATTGCTTTTCAGCGCCATTTTGGTGGCCGTTTTATTACTGCTCGACCAATGGATCAAATTAACGATCAAAACCCAATTTTCTCCGGGAGAATTCCGACCGCTATTAGGCAATTGGTTGGCCTTGCACTACACCGAAAATCCAGGAATGGCTTTTGGCCAAACATTTGGCGCCAGCATGTGGGCCAAGCTCTCCCTCAGTTTGTTTAGAATTGTTGCGATTGGCCTGATCATCCGTTACCTTTTCAAACAAATCAAACTAGGCACTTCCCGCGAATTTTTAATCGTGGTGTCGTTGGTCTTGGCTGGTGCTACCGGCAATTTACTAGACTCCATGTTTTACGACCTCTTTTTCAGTGTCGACCCCTGTATTCCTTTCAATCAGTTGGCAGGTAGCGGCCACAAAGCCATTTGTCATGCAGGTCATTTCAATTATGCTGTCGAACTCAGACACCAAGGTTTCTTGTTTGGCAATGTAGTCGATATGTTTCAGTTCAATGTGCGCTGGCCAGCCGGTATGCCGCTCGTAGGAGGTTCAGACGTGTTTCCAGCCATCTGGAACTTAGCTGATTTCTGTATTTCGGTAGGCTTGTTTTGGGCGATTATTCGTCAGAAAAAATTCTTCCCAAAAGAAGTGAAAACTGACGCTGAGGCCTAGCCTTTAGAAAATACACTTCATTAGAAATTCCACTTCATGCTGCGGTCGTCGAGCATCGCAAACGAAACTTTCCAAGCTGTTGTTGGCGCAATTTTATTGCCGTCAGAAATAACCCCATAAACTCCCACTCTGAGGCGGCGTCTGCTCAATTTGAAATTGCGCTCCAAGCCAGCCATTACTTCGTAGTGTTGCCAGTTGTATTCTTTGATATACATAGCGCCGGCTCCTACCACCAAGCCCACGCGCGTTTTCTTGAAGTATGGAATTTTGTTGAGTATGGCCCCGTTGTCATGGTGCACACAATGCGCTTGCATGACGTAATCTATGGTGCGCAGGGTGGTGTCAAAACCTTGGAATGAATAGAGCGGATTAGAAAACCAAATTGGGTCGCTTCGGCGCTGGAATTTGTAGTCGGGCTCATACACCGCACGTGCACTCAAGAATTTCCCGACCGACGCGCGATAAGATGAAGTACCCAAGGTACCAATCTTGAAATTCTGCATGATTTCAATCTGCAAATAAGCGTGGTCGACAGCACTATTGAATACTTTTGGTAAGCCACGCTCATAATGCACAGAAAAGGTAGGGTAGGCAGAGCCCAAAACCACTTTTCGGTAAGGTTCGCGCATGTAGCGTTGTTTGGGCGTGTAAGATGCACCAAAATTCAGGATATAGGCATCGTAAGGGTCAAAAGCAAGCGGATCGTTGTTGGGCAGCGCTTGATCGATACCATCCAAAAATTCAAAACCTTCTAAACTTCTTCTCTTGGTAAATTGCGAGTTGGCGTAAGCATAAAAGCCATTGAACAGCTCGTATTCAAGGTTGATGTTCAGTTTGGTGGATTGAAAGAAGTTGTCTCGTTTGTAAATCTGGGTAATGGCATCAAAGCCGCGGATCACATCGAAGTCGTGCGTTAGGGCTACGCGCAGAAAGCCAAAGTGAAACGGATCAAAGCGGTATTTCCACCAGGTGTCACCTTTCCAGTCGCCGTTCAAAAAGCCGTAAGTGATGCGGGTGTAAGAATCGAGGGTGCGCTCATCTTTCCATTTTTTGAAATAATCAAAGCTGGGTGCCACGCGCGGCCCTCCTATGCCAACAGGTTGCACTGTAGAGGCCAAAGAGCCGATGGTCCATTGTTGCTTGAGTTCGCGGTTGCGGTGGTCTACACCAAACCACAGTACTTTGAGGACGGTCACTTTATTGAAAACAGCATCTATACTATCTAGGTATTCTTTGCGGTTGAGGTAGTCCGTAATAGAGTCTTTGGCCCGGATGAACTTGACCTCTTCGTCGGTGAGCGCAATAGCGCGTTTTTGCACCCAATAGGCGCTGTCGCGTTCGTAAGCTTCCTGACTCGTGACAGCAACTTCTGAATTGAAGTATCTTTTGGCAAACGCAGGTTCAAAGTTGTAGTTGCTATACAGCGCTTCTGTTTTGCACTGGCTCACCTCGTTTTTGTACTTGACACCATAAGTGAGCAACTGTTTTTGCAGTACGCAAAGGGTGTCTCCTTGAATTTGATAATCTTGCTCGATGCGGAAATAATCGTAGATCAATAAATTTCCTTTGTTCATGGTCAGGTCTAGCTTTTGCACCAACCACAGTGAATCAATCACCCAAATATAGCCCTCTAGCGTAGAAGTAGCGGTATTGCGCGGACTGATCTTGATTTTAGAAATCATGTAGCCGTTCTCTTCGTACTTCTCCTCGAGCTTGTATTTGTAGGCTACAATGCCGGGCGCAGAAATAGGAGAGGCCACAGGCGTCTGATGGAGGTCGTCTAGGTGCAGTAGATTTTCGAAAAAATTGAAGTTAGACTTGACGGTAGTGGTGTAATAAAGTTGCGAGACATCGCCAAAAGCTTTATAGGCGTTGCGGATTTCCTTGACCTGATTGGGCGGTGAATAGGAGCGGTGTAGCTCTACCTCGGCAAGTTGAAGTTTGTTGAGCCATTCGGGTACTTTGGCTTGGTTTTCTGTGGGGTCTTGATCGGTTCGCGTGTTTTCTTTGGGTTTGGCGGTGTTTTCCCGTTGCTCAGTTGCTTTGATATACACATCTACCTCGTGCGGATACGACCACTGATTGAGCTGCTCGCGGTGCTCCACCACTTTCATTATTTTATCGCGTCCTACATTCGATTTCTTTGCGGTAACCCTCACTTCTTGCACTTCGGAGAGCTTCATCGGAAACAATTGGATGTCTCGTTTGGTGTCGGCGTCGCGCATACCTAGAAAAGCTTCTCGGTCTTGGTAGCCATCGGCGGTAAACACAAGGTAATACTCACCTACATTGAGGTACATTTCGTAATAGCCTTGCGCATCGGCAACGGTGCGCATATCGGTAGCGCTCTTGACAAAGATTTCGGCTCCGGCCAAAGGCAAGTTGCTTTCGTTGGTCACAAAACCACTGAGTAAACGCTGGCCAAAGCTATTGGCAGCAAGCAGCATTAAAGTAAAAAGGGAGAGTGCTTTCACGATACTAAGACCTATAAATACCTAAAAGGTTACTTATTTTCAGCTTCTTTTTGCTGTGCCATTTCGTTCAAATGACGATACATGCGCTTCATCATCCATCTTTTGGTGAAATACATCAGTAGGGCCATGACGGGAACTACATAATAAGGCAGCCAAGTTTGGGCGCCTTCAGTGATGATTTTATAGGTAATCACTAAAAAGCTGAGGCCGGTAATCAGGAGCCAAAAATATCCTGAAAATTGATTGTAACGACTGATGAAATCTTTTTGTGCCATTTATTGAATTGTTTGATTTTTTTCGATTTGCCAAGAGCCAACAGGCTGCAGCAATACATAATTACTGAAATCTTGCTTGGTTCGGATGCCCTTTCCAAAAAGTTTGCCCTTCGGAGAACGCACGATAACGGCAGATTCAGTAAAAATACTGCTGTCTTTCTGATTCCAAAAAAGGGCTTCGGTTTCAAGTGTTTGTTGCTTTTTGCGGTTGTAAAGGCGCACGGAGTCCTTGACCATGAGTTCGCCCGTATTGTAGTTGATCTCGCCGTATAAAGCACTTAATGTAGAAACGATCTCGCCGGTCTCATTGAAGAAATAGACTTTGAGGCTGTCTTTGATTTTGGTGATTTGCGCTTGTCCGCGGTAGGTTTCGGCGAGTGCAGCATGGATTTCAACCTTTGCGTAGCCATCGTTGGCATAGGTGAGCACAAGGTTTTTAGTGCTTTCGGTGGGCGCATCGGCTTGGTAGCTGATGCGCTGCACCATTGCGACATCATTTTCGCAACTGTTCAGCAGTAGCCATAAGCTTGTGGTGATGAAGAAAAGCGAACGCATTTGCATTAATCGAGCTGACGCTTGCGGAACCACTTTTCAAAGTTTGAAGGAGCCATGATCAAGCTCACGCGTGCACCAATAAATTGCTCCTTCCAAATGCCGCTTGCAATTGTGCGCTGCCCGAATGTGAGCCCCACGTTGAGTGAAGACAAAGAAACTTGTGCGAGTAAAGGCATTCCAAAACCAACTGTGAGCCCTCGCTCTTGGTAGGCCAAGCCGCCGTTGGTGTAGGGTAATGTTTGTTGGTAATAGCCTACGCGGTAGCTGAGTTTTTCAAAACCTTTGAGCGTAGCGACGTTTTCAAGCACCTCATATTCCGGTTGAAATTGCAGGCCAAAGCTCATGCGGTTGTAATCGTTTTGATTGAAGCCAGTGAGTAAATTTTGGTCTTGGTTCAAGGCGCCAAATAAACTGTAGCTTGCAAAAAGTTGCAATTGCGGATGGAGTTCGCGTGTTTGGCGTTTGTATTTAGGTAGTTTCCAAGCGTAACTCATTCCAAATTGGGTGCTTTGCGCCAGCTTTGCCGAAAAAGATTGGCTGCTATTGAGGATGGTGTCGTAGCTACCCGGAGTGCCGAGGGTGGCAGTGCTGTAGAGTTCACGCTGATACGTGCCGCCAAGGGTGAGTTGAGGTTGGTATACTGCGCTCAGGCTAAAGGCGTGGTTTTTACCGATTTGCTGCATGAAGTAAGTGCCAATTTCGGTATAAAAAGACCTCATGACCAATGAGTTGCGCTCGATTCCACCCGCTGCGCTTGCGCCAGTCAGTAATTCAGAACTGCGTTCATTGACGAGTGTTCCAAATAAATACGAAGCGTTGGCGCCGATGGCGAGTTTGGTATTTGGTTTTTCGATCAGGCCAACAGAATAGCCTGCATAAAGGTCTTGGATAGCGCCCTTTCCGGTGTAGTTATAGC
>JBFYPV010000063.1:0-4227 GCA_041303085.1 Crocinitomicaceae bacterium | reverse complement strand
CGCTGCGGTCTTGGTTGGCAGCAAAATCTTCTAGATTGCTTACCTTACCAACTCTCTTGTATACATTGAGTGCGCCATTTTGATGTAGGGCAATTCCGGAGCTGTCGTAGCCGCGGTATTCTAATCTTTTGAGTCCTTTGATAACTACTGGATAGGCTTCATTTTTGCCTATGTATGCAACGATTCCACACATAATTAATAAGTTGTATAAGTAACGACGAGTTTGGGTTTTTTCTTGTTATTGGTATCTACGCCATTGAAAACAATGCGCTCAGCAGAATTCCTGAAAAAGAGGGGCGAAACAACAATGCCGTTGTTTTCTAGTTTGCCATTGACCAAAGATTGGAGGTAAGCTCGGATATCTAAATCGTATTGCTTTTTGGTGTCAGAATAGAGCCCCGCAATACCAAGAGAGGTATAAAATACATCGGTAGACACTAATTTGCTAGCCGCAGTAATGCGTGAGCCCGGTTTGTAGCGGTATCCGGTTTGGAACTGAACCGGCAAACTGAGGTCGGCACGGTGAATGATGATGTTGTCTGGGAGTTGGTCTAGACCAGGGATTTTGATCATGGCACGCACTTTATTGGCTTGCGCATAAAAAGCTTTTTGACCCAAGGTAGAATCGGCGAGGATGGCCGCAACTGGCGTATTAGCTTGCTCGTGGTCTATGTGCGTGAAGTCGGCACAATTGGAGTTGATGGTGAAGTCGTAGGTTTTCTTGACGCCATCTAATCTGAAATAGATGGTCATTTTGGAGGCCGGGTTGTTGTTGAGGTCAAGATACAGAATAGCGCCCTGTCCGGAATTTTGATTGGGATTATTGACGGCAATTTTGAGGCCTTTGAAATACTCCTGGAAGGCAGCGTTGGTAGCAAAAGTAGCAGGATTTGCGGTGGACTGATTGATGAAATCCCAGGCGCGGTTGGTATCGAGGTGGATGCGCAATTGTGGATCGACTTCAGCGCCCGCAACAACTGCATCGTTGATAGGGTCTGG
This sequence comes from Crocinitomicaceae bacterium, assembly GCA_041303085.1. Taxonomy (GTDB): domain Bacteria; phylum Bacteroidota; class Bacteroidia; order Flavobacteriales_D; family Crocinitomicaceae; genus UBA952. Next base: position 3,228 of record JBFYPV010000063.1, on the reverse strand, counting down.
GGTAATGGTGCCCTGACCAGCTGCGACCCAGTTGGTGTTGCCGGTATTCAAGGTAGAAAATTGGTAGTACTTGACTGTTGACGCATTTTGCAAAGAGTCGGTGAGCTGGTACACCTCAAAAGTTTGCGGACTGAGGTCTCCGTAGTAGCCTAAGTACTCCATCGCCAAAACAAATGAGTCGACAACAATAAGGGAGGCATCGCCAAAATTAGGATTGAGGCCCGGTAAACGCAATTCGGTGTATACTGAAGCTTCTACCTTGCCAAACTTAGGATCTACGTAAGAACCCAATAATACGTTAGACGCATTTTTGGTTTCGGTGGAGTCTTCTAAAATGGAATAGGTAATGAGCTCAAAAGTATCGGTTGTGATGCCGTTGAGAATGGCGTCTGGGTCGATGATTTCTTGACCTAAACCGGAGTCTTTTTTGGTGCATGCCGCGGCTACCAACAGCATGAGCAGAAGTGCGCTTAAGGTTTTCATGAGCTTAGGCTAGGACGTTAGCGTCGATTACTTTGTCAAAGAAAGCAGCCAATTCTTTACCTTGGTGCTCTTCGGCAAAATAAGGTAGTTTGAGAATATTTGCTTCGTCGTAGAGTGCTTGTAAGTTGGCATCTAGCACTTCGCTGGCGATGTTGACGCCGTCGCAGTGTGCTAAGATAACTTTGGTGAGGTTTTCACAACTGGTGTCTTTGAGCGCATCGGTGAGGTCTTGCGGGAAGCCGTCAAAAGCGAGCTTTTCGGCAAAACGCGGGTCCCAGGGTTGGTCAAAGGTTTCGTTGTAAAGACTGTATACAACCTTTGTTTCTTTGAAGTGTGGGTCTTTGCTGAAGATGTATTTGATGTACAAAGCCATAATGCCAGTGAGCCAGCCGTGGCAATGAATAACATCTGGCTGCCAACCTAATTTTTTGACGGTTTCCAAAACGCCACGACAGAAGAACATAGCGCGCTCGTCGTTGTCTGGATGAAATTTGCCGTCTTCTTCTTGAAGGCAAGTTTTGCGTCTGAAGTAGTCGTCGTTGTCTATGAAATACACCTGCATTCTGGCTGCTGAAATAGAGGCAACTTTGATGATGAGCGGGTGGTCGTGGTCGTCGATAGAGATGTTGAGGCCCGACAGACGAATGACTTCGTGGAGTTGGTGGCGTCTTTCATTGATCGCACCAAAACGGGGCGTAAAAACACGGATTTCTTTACCAGCATCTTGAACTGCTTGAGAAATGCGACGTGCGCTTCCAGAAATTTCAGATTTGGGTAAAAAAGGAAAGATTTCTTGAGAAATAAATAGGATTTTCTTCTTTTCCATTTATATAAGTATGCTGCAAAATTACGAAATAAACATGAACTAACCTAAAAAGCAATAGCTTTGTCCGATTCAAACTGTAGAAAAGACGAAGCCATGCAGACCTTTGTTACTAGGCAAGAAATATTCAATTGGCGCGAGCAGCAACGTGCGGCGCAAAAACAAATTGGTTTTGTGCCGACCATGGGTGCTTTACACCAAGGTCATTTGTCGTTAGTGGAACAAGCCTGTCGGGAGAATGACGTCGTGGTTGTTTCCATTTTTGTGAACCCGAAACAATTCAATCAAAACGCTGATTTACAAGCTTATCCGCGAATGCTGTCGGCAGATCTTGCCTTGTTGCAGCACCTGAGCAATCTGGTTATTTTTGCGCCCAACGAAAGTGAAATGTACCCTGCAGATTTGCCCTTTGACCCCATGCCACTTGGCAAAATTGGGCAACTTTTAGAGGGTGCACACAGGCCCGGGCATTTTGAAGGAGTGGTGCATGTCGTGCATCATTTATTTGCTTTGGTTCAGCCACATACAGCTTATTTTGGCCAAAAAGATTTCCAACAGCTCGCTATTATCCGTTTACTGAATCAGCATTATGGCTTCGGAATCAATATTATTGGCTGTGAAACCATCCGCGAAAGCGACGGTTTGGCGATGAGCAGCCGAAACCTCAGACTGACCCCAGAACAGCGCCAAAGTGCCGTTTCCATTTCAAGAGCCATTACATTGGTCAAAAATAACATCGGGCAAGATACCATCGAAAACGTCAAACAAGCCGCACAAAACATCATTGAACACGCTGGTTTAGAGATAGACTACCTCGAAATCGTAGATCCGCTTACCCTAGAAAACTGCACAGAATGGCAGCAAATTCAGGTTTGTTGCGTGGCTGCTTTTTGCGGAGAGGTACGGCTGATCGATAATATGTTGTGTGAATCGGTTCTTTGATGTAATTTTGCCGCGCTACAACGCGCTATAAGTTATGTACATCAACGTCCTCAAATCAAAAATTCATCGGGTCCGCGTTACACAAGCAGACCTCAACTATATTGGTAGCATCACAATTGATGAAGACCTCATGGATGCCGCAAACCTCATCGAGGGAGAGCGCGTTCAGATTGTCAATATCAACAACGGTGAGCGCTTCGAGACTTACGTCATCAAAGGCGAGCGCCAAACGGGCATGATTTGCCTCAATGGTCCTGCAGCTCGAAAGGTAGCCATCAACGACATCATCATTATTATTGGCTATGCCATGCTAGACTTCGAAGAAGCCAAAACCTTCAAGCCTTCTTTGGTTTTTCCGAACGAACAAACTAACTTGCTCTCGTAAATTTACATGAGCAAGCGCCTGCACAACATTCAACACAAAATTCTTACCTGGGAAGAAGCCCTCAAACTCAGAGGTATTTGGGCACTCCAAGGTCAAAAAGTGGCCTTTACCAACGGTTGTTTTGATATTTTGCATTTAGGACATGTGAGTTATTTAGCGCAAGCTGCAGACAGTGCCAAGCGCCTTATAGTGGCCATCAATACCGACGCTTCTGTTCGGCTGCTCGAAAAAGCCCCCAATCGGCCCATCAATGCTCAAGACGCTAGAGCGATGGTTTTGGCTTCATTGAGTTGCGTAGACGCCGTTGTGCTTTTCGAGCAACAAACGCCGCTTGAACTCATCGAGGCCTTGAAGCCAGACGTACTCTTGAAAGGTGCAGACTACAACGCCGAGCAGACCAATCCCGAAGCCAAAGACTATATTGTCGGTTCGGCATTCGTTCAAACATATGGTGGCAGCGTTCAGACGATTCCATTTGTGGAGGGTTACTCCACTACCGGCATTTTAGCGAAAGGTCATTAAGGTTATCCTTTGATTTTGATGGCAACCCCCGGTTGACCTTGCTCCTCTTTCCATTTTTCTAATTTTTGCTGCA
>JBFYPV010000062.1:0-2834 GCA_041303085.1 Crocinitomicaceae bacterium | reverse complement strand
GAACTCGGCATGCAAGCCACCAAGCAACGCAATGGCGTCCTGATCTACGTTGCCTACGAAAGCAAGAACCTCGCCATCATCGGCGATCAAGGCATCAACAACTTAGTTCCAGCCGATTTTTGGGACAGCGTGCGCGACATCATGGTGTCGAACTTTAAAATAGGACGCATTTCCGAAGGGCTTTGCGCAGCTATTGCCGAGGCAGGTACGCAGCTCGCGCAGTACTTTCCGCCGCAGGCCAACGACCAAAACGAATTGCCCAATCAAATCAGTTTCGGATGAGTAAAGTCATCTACTTTCTGCTCGCCTGGCTTGGTTGTGTCACCTTATTTGCTCAGGTTCCTGAAGCTCCTTCGCCTGCGCGCTTTCTCAATAATTTTTCAACGACCAATATCCTTAGCGAAGCCGAACAAGCACAAATCGAGCAGCGCCTAGATCAGTTTGAACAAGAGACCAGCAACGAAATATCGATTGTCATCATCGACGACTTAGGTGGAGACGAACCCTGGCATTTTGCCACCGAACTCGGCGAAGCTTGGGGTGTTGGCAAAGCCGACAAAGACAACGGCTTGGTATTTTTGATCAAGCCCACTCAAGAAAACGGAGGCCGCCAGGTTTATTTGGCAGCTGGGCGAGGTTTAGAGGCGGCCATTACCGATCTCACGTGTCAGGACATCATTCAGCACGAGATGCTACCTGCATTCAAGCAAAATCAATACGCCGACGGCATCAACAAGGCGCTCGACGTATTATTTGGGCTCGCCAAAGGTGAAATCAACGAGAAAAGCTACCGAAAGCAATTACACCAAAACGACTGGGTCAAAGGCCTCTTTGGCTTGCTCGCTATTTTATTTATCCTCTTTTTGATCATCAAGCGCGGCGGTGGCGGCGGCACAACCATGGGCGGCAGACGCAGCGGACCCGGCTTCTTTTATTTTGGCGGCTACGGCGGCGGATTCGGAGGAGGTTCATCTGGCGGCGGTGGTGGCTTTGGTGGCTTTGGCGGCGGCAGCTTCGGCGGTGGCGGTTCTGGCGGCAGTTGGTGACAATTACATTAATCGATAAACAAGTACATCATGACTACACAAATACCAAAATATCTATTCGCAATCTTTGTTTTTCTCCTTCACTACGCTTCGTTTGCACAACAAATACAAACCATTGCCTTCTATAATGTAGAGAATCTTTTTGATACCATTGACGGCCCCAATGACGACGCTGAGTTTTTGCCTAGCGCCGAAAGCAAATGGGATGCGCCAAAGTATGAAGCCAAACTTGTGCACATACGTCAGGTGATGGCCGAATTGAACATGCCAATGGTACTGGGTGTTTGTGAAATCGAGAACCGCACGGTGCTCGAAGACGTCATTGGCCAAGACAAGCGCTACGGAATTGTGCACTACGAGAGCCCCGACGCACGCGGTATAGACGCAGCCATGCTTTACCGCAAAGACTTATTGCGCTTGAAAGCATCAGGGAAAATCCGTTTTACACTGCCAGGCGACAGTATTCCCACCTCCCGCGACATCGTTTGGGCCAAATACCAATACAAAAAAGAATACTTATACGTCATGGTCAATCACTGGCCGAGCCGCCGCGGTGGTGCCGATGAGAGCGCAGCGCGCAGACTCATGGCCGCACAAATGGCTGCAAACTTTATTGATTCCATTCAAAAAAACGAACCAACTGCTAAAATCATCTTAATGGGAGATTTAAATGATCACCCACAAGATGCTGCTCCACAACTTATTGCAACTAAATTAACACCTCAAATTACCAAGACAAGTGGACAATTTGGTGGTTCTTATAACTACAAAAATGAATGGGATGTGCTCGACCATATTTTTGCGTCTACCAATGCCCTCAACGGAAAAATACAGGTTCAGACAGGAAGCGGTAAAATCCATGACTTCCCTTATTTACTCACCGAATACAAAGGGCAAACGGTTCCAAACCGAACCTACGCGGGTCCTAAATATTTAGGAGGTTACTCCGATCACTTGCCGGTTTCTATCCAAGTGATTTTGCACCCTTAATCGGGCTTTACCGGGGTAGTTCTCAAAGGCAGTTTTTGCTTGTAGAGAAACTTCTTTTGCGTCGACTCAAAAGGTCGGTAGATAAAATACACTTCGTTGTTGTGCACCCTCACCTTCTCCACATACCTGAAGGCCAGCTTTACTTTTTGCGTGATCAAGCCGGTTTGTAAATCAATGAGCCCTATATAATAATGCCCTTGCTGCTCAAAAATGGCGTAAATGTTTCCGGTTTGGCGGTCTTGTTGGAGGTTTCTTTGAAAACCGCTTTGTCTGGCTTGATAATGATGAAAAATCGGTGTGGAACGAACTGCTGTGCCATCGCTTAAAAAAACGCGCAGCATATCTTTTGGGTAATCAAAAATATAAATGGTATCGTGGACTAAAAAGAGCGGTGCATACACGGTTTCATAATACAAAGACTGCGTAAAATAGGCGGCACCTACATAAATTTCTGCGTCAATTCCGGTCTGATTTTCTAAATTTTTTGCCCAAAGTTTGGTGCGCACATCGACCCATTTGTATTCCGAGCGATACAGCTCCATCATGAGGTCGTCTTGGATCTGCAAGAGGGTTTTGTAGGTAGAATCGAGTTGGTCTAGGCTGCCGTATTCAAAAGCTGGGTAGATGTCGCTGTAACTGGAGTAAAACAAGCGCGTCTGGCTGCTGTCTACAATGGGAACTAAGTATTTGAAAAAGTAATCTTTGGGGATATTCACCAAAGTGTAATTGCTGTCGATAGCTTCTAGACCAAAAACGCTTTCAGCGGTCAAGACATGTATATTCCCCCGAAAATCGCGC
>JBFYPV010000061.1:0-4963 GCA_041303085.1 Crocinitomicaceae bacterium | reverse complement strand
ATGGGCATGAGCGGCGACTACCCTCTTGCCATCCAAAATGGCAGCACAATGGTACGTGTGGGCAGTAAAATCTTTGGAGGTCGCTAAAATCTAGCTCAACAACGAGCGTTCATCAAGCGTTTTCTACATCAAAAATGAGCGAAGACATTTGCTCTTTTCTCAGGTACTGTTGTGCCAATGCTTGTATTTCTTCGGCTGTAACTTTATCTATGGCCTGGTGCATCTCGGCAATGGTGTCTATCTGACCAAAAGCCAGCATGCTCTTGCCAAGGCCCTGCATCAGACCTGAATTGACATCCATACCCAGTGCCAAGTGACCTTTGAATTGCCTTTTGGCCTGCATGAGCTGACTCACGGATAGCTTTTTGTCTCGTAATTTTTCGAGTTCTCTGTCGATGATGGTAAGCGTTTTGTTGATGTTTTTTGACTCCGAACCAAAATAGATTTGCCAATAACCTGTGTCGGAAAAAGTATGGTAATTGGCTTCTATAGAGTATGCGTAACCATAGCGTTCTCTGACCGATAAATTGAGTCGAGAATTGAGCGCTGGGCCTCCCAAAATATTGATCAGCAAGGACATCGCTATGCGTTCTTCTTGGTGATAACTTGGCGCCAAGCCACCCAAAACAGCGTGTGCTTGGTAGTTGGCTTCCTTGACAGTTTCGCTGAACGGAGCCGTGCTCTTGAACGGATGCACAGCTGGGCGCTCGGCCGTTTTGGGCATGGCCGCCAGAGCGGTTTCTAAAGAAGACTTGAGTCTTGGCAGTGACATATTGCCAACGAAAGACACCACCAAGTTGTCGGCGGTGAAATATTGTTGGACATACGCTTGCAGATCTTGCTGTGTAAAGCCAGACACGCTTTCTTTGGTGCCGAGGATGTTTTGACCTAAGGGGTGACCCGCAAAAAGTTTGGCGTCGTAATCATCGAAAATTTTGTCGCTCGGAGAATCTAGATAAGAGTTGATTTCGTCTAAAATCACTTCTTTTTCTTTTTCGATTTCTTTTTGCGGAAAAGTGGAGTGGATGGAGATATCTGCCAGTAAGTCGATGGCACGTTGGGTGTGTTCTTTGGAAAAAGAGGCGTACAAGCACATTTCTTCTTTGGCTGTGTAGGCGTTGAGTTCTCCGCCAACGGAATCTATGCGCGACAAAATATGTAAAGCCTTGCGCTTGTGTGTTCCTTTGAAAAGACAGTGCTCGAGAAAATGCGCCAAACCAATTTGGTTCGGGGCTTCATGACGCGAACCTGCAGCAAAGAAAAAACCCAAGTGCGCCACTTGACTTGGCACCTTCAGGTAAACCAGGCGCGTGCCATTAGACAATACTTCACAAATGGGTTGGTAGGCCTTCATTTAGGGATTGAGGAGTTTGGATTTCCATTGATTTTGGCTGAACTCGTAAACGCGTCGTTCGTGCAAGCGGGAAGGTTGGCCTTGCCAAAACTCCATGTAATGTGGCTCGAGTGCAAAACCACCCCAATGTGGTGGGCGGGGCACAGCACCCGGAAATTGTAGGTCAAATGCTTCAAAACGCGCAATGAGTGCTGAGCGATCGGTGAGGGTCTCGGATTGTAGAGAAGCCCAAGCACCGAGTTGGCTTTCTCGGGGGCGCGAAGCAAAATAAGCGTCAGAAATGGCTGGATCAATTTGCTGAACGCTGCCTTCTATGCGCACCTGACGCATGAGCTGCGGCCAGAAAAAAAGCATGGAAGCCTTGGGGTTCTTGCTGAGTTCTTGCCCTTTATGACTGCTGTAATTGGTATAGAAAATGAATTGTTGGCCGAGGAGTTCTTTGAGGTAGAGGATGCGGGCAGATGCTTGTAACTCGGCATTGGAAGTGCTCAGTACAAATGCGTTGGCCTCGCGCTCTTGGGCCTGAACTGCGGCATCGAACCATTGTGAGAAGGCTGTATAAGGATCAGAAGGAAGGCTGCCAATAGCCGATGGTTGGTCGAAATCGGCGTGGTTTTCACGGTATGCTTTGAGCCACTCACTCATGTTTAGGCCTCTGCGGTTTCGTCGGTGAGTTCTGAATCGTCTTCATCGTAAAAAACATCTTCGTCGGTGAGGTCGTCGTCTGAATCAGAACCCGAAGCAGAGAAGACTTGACGAATGGGTGTGTGGGTTGTTTCTTCCTCGAATTTAGGCGCCTTTTGAGCTGGAGACTGAACGTCTTCTTCGCGGTAAGGGAAAATTTCGACAATTGGCGATGCGGTGATAGACACGACATTGAAATCGATCATGAGGGTAGCTAGGCTTTCTTCGATGCGCTCGTATGCCTCTTTGACTTGCGCTGCGCTCACCAAAAAGTTTTGGGAAATGGTTTTGGCTTTTTCGCCGTCTTCGTCGATGCGGTCATAGGTGACTTTGCATTTGAACCATTGTTCGGCGTCGTCGTATTGGAAAATATCGTGGAGGTCGGTACGGGCGATGCCAGTAACTTGAAACTCTCCGCGGATGCTCGAACCCAACTCTTCATAGATGCGTGCTTCTGCATCGGTGAAGGTCATGGCGGCTAACAAATAAGGTTCAGAAACCCTTTTGAAGGTGCCATTTTCGAGTTGTTTGGTGTATTTGACTTTGACGGTAAACCAGCTATTCATGCGTATTAAATTTGGACTACAAAGATAACACGCTCGTTGGAATTTACACTACTTCGAGAAGCCAAATGGCAATAAGTTTTGAACGGTATCCAAGACGAGGATTTCGCCGGATCTTTGCACTAAAAGCACCTCAATCGGATTGTTTTGACGGGCCTCGCTCTCGAGCAGCACTTGTCGGCATGATCCACAAGGAGACAGCAAAGCGCCCTCGGGCATTAAATCGCCCTGTGCGACAATACAAATTTTGACAATCGGGTCTTGCGGATGATTTGCTCCGGCGTAAAACAACGCGACGCGCTCTGCACACAAACCCGAAGGATACGCGATGTTTTCTTGGTTATTGCCCTCGATGATCAGTCCGCTTTCCAACAAAACACTCGCTCCTACTTGAAACTGAGAATAAGGCGCATAGGCCCTTGAAAGCGCAGCGTTTGCAGCAGCTAACAAAGCTTGATCAGGACCCGACAAGTCTTGTGGCGCAGCAATCAAACGGTACGAAAAAGTAAAGTGTTGTGTCATCGGGGCGTTTATACGCAAAAGCAGCTCAAAAGTTTCATGATTTAATTTGACAAACAGGGAGAAACACAGCCCTTTTTTCGGTAAATTCGCGTTTTTAGCATTTTATGGAAGCAGACAAATCAAAAGCATCATATGGCGTAGGCATGAGCATCGCCGAAAGTTTAGCACAACAAGACCTCTCTACGCTTGACCTCGATCAAGTAATGGCCGGAATGCGTGCCATTTTCAACGGCGAAACCCCGCTAGTTACCCCAGAAGAAGCCAATCTGCATATTCAACGCTATTTAGACGCGCAAAAAACGCAAAAATACGAAGTCAATAAATTGGCCGGAGAAGCCTTCTTGGCCGACAACGCGCAGCGGTCGGAGGTCAAGACCACTGCAAGTGGTTTGCAGTATGAAGTGCTGCAAGAAGGCGACGGACCCAAGCCTGGCCCAACAAGCCAAGTAACGGTACACTACCACGGCACACTCATCGACGGCACTGTTTTCGATAGCTCAGTAGAGCGCGGCGCCCCAGCTACCTTTGGTGTCAACCAAGTGATCCGCGGCTGGACCGAAGCATTGCAACTCATGGCTGCAGGCTCCAAATACCGCCTCACCATTCCTCAAGAACTCGCTTACGGCGCCAATCCTCATCCGGGCGGAGCCATTCAACCATACGCGGCACTCATTTTTGATGTCGAACTTTTATCTATCGCCTAATCCATATTTGCTATGAAATACCTTTCTCTCCTCGCCTTAATTTTCACCCTATTTGCTTGCGGTGATGACGTCGTTACCTTCAAGACCGACAAAGAGCGCTACTCCTATCTATTAGGTGTAGAAATCGCCAAGCCATTCATTACGCAAGCGCCATTTACCAAAATGGACAAAGAAAAAATGATCGAAGGTTTTGAAAATCCGGTCAAGGAAGCCGAACTCAAAAAATACTACAAAGAGCTCGAGCTATTACTTGGGCAAGACGGCAAAAGCTTTAACGAAAAGTACAAAGAGCAGGGTTCTTTTGCCGTGGGCAAGATCAACCGCGAGCGCTTTGACCACTATTTCGAAGAGCTCGATGCCAAAGCCATCATCAACAGCGATTTTGTCAAGAAAGGATTTGCCGATGGCCTCAACAAAAAAGACACCGAAGCACTCAAAGGGCAAGACCGCAAAAAAATCATGGCTGGTTTTGAAGCCCTCATGAATCAAAAATACCAAAAGATTACCGAAGGATACAAAGCAGAGGGTGAAGCATTTATGAACGCCAACAAGAACAAGCCTGGTGTCAAGACCACTGCTAGCGGCCTCCAATACATGGTGCTCAAAGAAGGAAAAGGCCCTAAGCCTGGCCGCGACGCTCGCGTCAAGATGAGTTATGTAGGCATGAACCCCGACGGGAGCATCTTTGACCAATCACCTGCTGGTGAAGGCATCAGTTTTGGACTAAACGAAGTTATTCCCGGCTGGACCGAAGGCGTACAACTGATGAGTGTAGGCAGCAAAATTCGCTTGTATGTACCTCAAGAGCTTGGTTATGCAGGCAATCCACCACAAGGAGCCAACATCAAGCCTTATTCCCCGCTTATTTTTGAAATGGAACTTATGGCCATCGAAAAAGCAGTTGCTCCAAACACTGCCATGCAGATGCCTAGCCCAAGACCACAATAATCCGTAACTTAGACCATGCGCTTTTTAAAATTTCTCTCCATTTTTGTTGCAGGTGCCTTTGCACTGAGCTCTTGTGAAGAAGACATCATCCTCGATGGCGACTTCGTTGAAACAGCAGTTGTCTATGGCCTACTCGACCAAGCCGACTCCATTCACATGATCAAAATTACCCGCGCTTTTATTGGCCC
>JBFYPV010000060.1:0-3926 GCA_041303085.1 Crocinitomicaceae bacterium | reverse complement strand
AACAATTGGGTCGTTATCAAGATGCCGCCGAAGTTTTTGAAGTCTTATTAAAAGCAGATCCAAAAAACATAGATTATTACAGCGGCGCACTCAAGAGTTACCAAGAACTCAACAAGCCGAGCAAGTCTTATGCGCTCATCGGGCATATGGAACAGCAGCTCGGTGAAAACCCCAATACAGTTCTTGAAAAATTCCGACTCTTGCAACAAATGGGCAAGACCAAAGAAGGAGTAGCCTTACTAGAAGCTGCGCGGTTGCGCTTCCCTTTAGAACCGAGTATCCTCGCCAATTTAGTCGATCATTATTTCAGGTCCCAAAATTATCAGGCTGGTTTTGGTCTGCTCAAGGACCTCGTAGAAGCCGATCCTCAAAACGGAGTAGCACTTTTGATGTACGGAGAAATGCTCTACCGTTCTGGAAAAGTGGACGAAGGAAAGAAATACTTACACGACGGCATTTTAGCACAGGGCCCAAGTCTCGATCAGAAAATGAATATTTTGATCATGTTGGTCAATGAAAAGTCACAAACAGCACCTGATCCCAAATTGGAGCCCCTTGTGGCGTACATGACCCAAACTTACCCCAACGAGGCCAAAGCGCATTCCATCGCCGGCGATTACTACTACGTTTCTGGCCAAATCAAAGCCGCCATTGCCAGCTATCAGCAAACACTGCGCTGCGACCCCAATTTGTTTCCAGTTTGGAGTCAGGTCATGATTTTAGAATTTGAACAAGAATCCTGGACCAACTTGCTCAAAGATGCCTCGAGTTGTGCCGAACTGTTTCCGAGTCAGCCAATGCCTTTCTTTTTCAAAGCCATGATGCTCAATAGAAGTGGCTTGCATTCAGAAGCCTTAGAAAATCTCACGCTCGCCAAAGGCGTATTGCTCAATGACAACGCGCTCTTAGGAGAAATTTCTTTGCAAGAAGGCAGCGCCTATTTAGGCTTGCAACAACAAGAAAAAGCCTTTGCAGCGTTTGAGGAGGCGCTCAGTATTTCTTCAAATGACCTCGAATTGGAATTCCTGCATGTTTTGAGCATCCATAAAGTAAAGCTCACCAAAACGATGGAGCGCCTTCAAGAAAGTCTGGCAAAAGATGCTTCCAATGCACAAGTGATTTTTGAATTAGCCTTTGCCGCGTCTCAGTCTGGTACTTACCAAATGGCCTGGCAAGAAATTCAAAAAATAACGGATAACAAGTTGCTTCAGACTGCTGCTTATCAAGAACTCCTCGGCGATATCTATTTCCATTTAGGTCAAGTTCAGGAAGCCAACAACTGCTGGCAGAAGGCGCTTACTTTTGGAGAGGGCAGTGTTGTGCTTTCCGAGAAAATCTCTAAAAAAACGTATGTTCAAGTTCCATAAATTATTTTTCATCTGCTTTTTGTTTTTGGGCCTCACGGCCTGTAAAACCCAAGAGCTTGTCGCTGAGCAAAGCAACACAGACAAACTCCCCAAAATCAAAGACAAAGAGTTGATAGACCGAATCGATAGCCTCTCACATATTGAGCCCAAGACTTTTTACAGCAAGCTGGCGCTGACTTACCAAGATTTGAGCAAACCAGCAGACGAAGGCGAAATCTCCGTAAAAACGTCCATCAAAATTGTGAGTGATAGCGCTGTTTCAGCCATCATTACCTATGCCCGCATTCCGGTAGTTACCGCACTTGTAACCCAAGATACCCTGAGCGTTGTCAATAAGCGAGACCGCTGCTACACCGTCGCTTCCTTAGATTACTTGAAAGATTTATTTGGCGTTGATTTCTCGTATGAAAACATAGAAGAAATCATTTACGGCAAGCCTTTAGATTACCAAATCACGCAAAAGTATTTTGTAGATAACGACCCTTTTCAGTACAGTATCTCGACCCACAAAAAGCACGACCGCAAGAAACCAGACCGCAAACAACGCGACGACCTCATGATCCAATACCGCCTCACCGACGACGCCAAGGCCCTCAAGCAGACCCGCATCTGGAGCCTGGAAGATGCAACTGAGGTGAGTGTTGTATATCTAGAGAGACAGCAACTCAATGGCTACGATTTGCCTTTGAAAGTTGAAATCAATATCCGCACACCAAAAAAATCGCTGTTGCTCACTTTGCTCTACGAGCGTGTCGAGGTCAACGAACCACAAGAATTAATCATCGTCATACCAGAAAGCTATGAAAAATGTGATTAGCATCGTCTTGCTCTTGTGTATGGCTCCAATGGCCTACGCTCAGCAAGATCAAAACCAACTCAAGCGCGAACAGCAGAAATTAGAGAAACGCATCTCTAATACCAAGAAGCTATTGAATAAAGTGAAGAACAACAGCCAGGCTTCGCTCAATGAAATCCGTTTGATTGAAAACCAAATCAAGAGCCGCGAAGCTTTGGTCAATCTTTTTGACAACCAAGTGCGCAGCGCCGAAATGAAAATCGTTCAAAAAAAGATGGAGATCAAGCGCTTGCGCGCCAAGCTCACCCAACTCAAGCAACAATATCGCAAAATGTTTTTGTATGCCTACAAACACCGCGGCAACTACAACAAAGTCATGTACTTATTGGCATCTGCCGATTACAACGAAGCACTCAGACGCAACCGCTATCTGAAAAAAGTAGCAGCTGTTCAGCAAAAACAAGCAGCGCTCATCAAGCAACACCAACAACTCATTTTCAAGGAAATCAATCAAATTGATTCCGAAAAGCTCATCAAGCAACAGGCCTTAGAAGAGAAAAAGCAAGAACGCCAACTGATTGAAAACGATAAGTCTAAAAAGGAAAAGTCTTATCAAAAATTCAAGAAAGAAGAGCAAGCACTCATCGCCCAACTCAAAGAAGACGAGCGCAAGAAAATTCAGCTCAAAAAGCAAATCGATGCGGCAATTCGGGCAGATATCGCCAAAGAGCAAGCACGGGAAAAGGCTCGTCTGGCAGAAATCGCAAAGACGACCACCAAAACTACTCCAAAATCACAGGGAACAACCACCACCACCACAAGTCCGAAAGCAACAACACCAACTGCAGCGCCAAAAGTTGTAGCGACACCAATTTCTACCGAAGGGGCGGCAATTGGCAAAAGTTTTGAAACCAATCGGGGTCGTTTGCCATGGCCAGTAGACAACGGCAGCGTGACCGAAAGATTTGGTCGCAACTATCATCCAACGCTCAGCGGCGTGGAGTGGAACAACAACGGCATTGATATTACTTGCAGCAGAGGATCAAAAGTGCGCGCAGTCTTTGAAGGCGAAGTCACGACGGTCTTTTCAGTGGCTGGTGCAGGAAAGGTTGTGATCATCAAGCACGGCGCGTATCGTACCGTTTATGGCAATTTATCAGAAACATTTGTGGGCGTCGGATCTAAGGTATCTACCAAACAAGCCATCGGGACACTCCTAAATGATAGCGGGGTGTCTGTGTGCCATTTTGAAGTGCATCAGGTTGTAGGCGCGAGCCCCGTTACACTCAATCCGTCGCTTTGGATTGGCCGTTAGTACTTAATTCACGTTCGTAAACCAACCACATCGCGCAAATTCCCCAAATAGGAACTGCGGCCTTGTCGGTATCCATGTAATTATTCAGAAACGCATGAATGAAATAGGTGCTCAGCGCCATTATGGTACTCAGTACAATAATTCTGTCCTCTTTGTTGGTTTTGGGCAAGCGATGGTAGAGCGTAATTCCCGTATAAAATATCGCAAAGATGAGCGCAATTAAACTCAACATACCAATGAGGCCTGTTTCTGCGAGTGCACCCAAGTATTCGCTGTGTGCGTTGCCCATGTCGCCAAAATTGGTAGAAATAATAGTGAGGTTCTCTGGTCGCTGAAAAGGTGCATACTCAAAGGCATAGGTTCCGGGGCCATAACCCATGATAGGCCGCTGCTTGAACATTTCAATAGCACAACTCCACCGATTGATGCGCTCCAAGTTTGAGGCATC
>JBFYPV010000059.1:0-8878 GCA_041303085.1 Crocinitomicaceae bacterium | reverse complement strand
CACGACGAAGGTGCTTGGGCCGCAAGATGGCATGTGCCATTATTATTTATGATTGCGCGCAACAATTCCCGATAGTTTTCTACATTTGCTTTACTCAATCAAGCATGAAAAAAATCTTATTATTTGGTGCGGGTTTATCGGCCTCCACCCTGATCAAATACTTACTCGACCACAGTAGCGCTGAATCTTGGCATCTAGATGTCGTGGACCAAAACCTCGAGCTCATTAAAGCCAAGTTGGCAGACCATCCAAATGCCACAGCCCATTCCTTTAATGCCCTAGACCCGGAGCAAAGGCGCCCTTACATTGCGCAAGCCGATTTAGTCATTTCCATGCTGCCGGCAGTTTATCACGTCGAGGTGGCCAAAGATTGCATTGCACTCCAAAAGCACCTCATTACACCTTCGTATATTTCTGCAGAAATGCGCGCGCTAGATGCACAGGCCAAAGAGGCCGGAATCGTCATCATGAATGAGATAGGCGTAGACCCCGGCATAGACCACATGAGCGCCATGCGCATTCTAGATCACATCAAGGCAATTGGTGGCGAACTCGAGTCTTTTAAATCTTACTGCGGCGGCCTTATTGCACCCGTTTCCGACACCAACCCTTGGCATTACAAGTTTACCTGGAATCCGAAAAATGTCGTGCTTGCCGGCCAAGGATCAGCTGCTTGTTACCGCGAAATGAACGAGCTCAAGTACTTGCCGTATCACCGCTTGTTTCAGCGCCTGGACCATATAGAAATAGAGGGTTACGGCGCATTTGAAGGATACGTCAACCGAGACTCTTTGAATTATTTAGAAACTTACAATATTCAAAACGTCCCGACTATTTTCCGCGGCACCCTGCGCAGGCCACCGTATTGCGAAGCCTGGGATGTTTTTGTTCAGCTCGGCATGACCGACGATGCGTATACCATGAAGGGTTCAGCCCAACTCACGCCGCGTCAATTTCTGAATGCCTTTTTACCGTTTGAGATTGGCGTCAGCGTAGAGGAGAAGTTCATGAAACTTGTCGAGTACCGCCAAGACTTATTTGACTTATTTGATTTTTTAGGGCTTTTCAGTGACCAAGAAACTTTTGGCATTCAACATGCGAGCCCAGCGGTTTTGTTGCAAAAGATTTTAGTTGAAAAATGGCAGCTTGAACCCGGTGACAAAGACATGATTGTCATGTATCACGAGCTGATTTATACCAAAGACAACCAGCGTTTTGCAGTCACCAGCTCAATGGTAGTGGAAGGTCAAGACGAACGCTATACCGCAATGTCGAATACGGTTGGCTTGCCAGTGGCAATTGCCGCTAAGCTGATCTTGAACAATACCATTCGCGAACGCGGCGTTACTTTACCTGTGAGTCAAGAAATTTATGCGCCGATTCTCACCGAACTCGAGCAATATGGCATTACTTTTAATGAATTAGAAAAACAAATCTAGATGGAGAACCAAGAGAACCAAATGAATATCGAATTATCAGAAGACATCGCTTTAGGCGTCTATTCTAATTTAGCGATCATTACACACTCACCCGCTGAGGTTGTTTGTGATTTTGTACAACTGATGCCCGGAATGCCAAAAGGCAAGGTGCGTTCAAGAGTACTCATGACACCGCAAAACGCCAAGCGATTTCTACAAGCTTTGGCAGAAAATATCGAAAAATACGAGCAAAACTTTGGCGCTATTGACGAGCCGCAAGCTGGCTTTCCGCCCATGAATTTCGGCACGCCAAGCACTATGGCCTAAACGCGCTATGTGGACGCTCAGCGTTTGCATTCCCATATATAATTCCGACGTGCGCGCGTTGGTCAACGCCCTGTGCGCTCAAATCGCTGCGCTACCTGAAGCCACAATAGATATTGTACTGATCGACGATGCCTCAGCACCTGAATTCACCAAACGCAATGTGTTTTCGGAACCTGTCGTTCAGTTCATAGCACTGCCACAAAACATCGGCCGGTCTCGGATCCGCAATGCCTTCTTGAAATATACCGACGCTGACTACCTGCTTTATATAGACGGAGACAGCACGATTCAAGACCCGCTATTTTTAAAAAAATACGCCGACTATTTAACGCAACAACCCATCGAAGTTTTGGTCGGTGCCAGTGTTTATCAAATCCACAAGCCAAATCGCTCCCAGCGCTTGCGTTGGTCTTACTCTACTCAAAGAGAAAGTCTAGACTATCACAGGCGAACACAGCACCACCATGCAGGTTTCAAGACCAATAATTTCATCATCCGACGTTCCGTCTTGCAGCAAATTCCTTTTGATGAACGGTTAGCGGGCTATGGTCATGAAGACACCTTATTAGGTTTACAGCTTGCCGATCAACAAATTCCTATTGCGCATATCGATAATCCTGTTTGGAACTTAAAGTTGGATACCAACGCCGAATTTTTGAGTAAAACAGACAGCGCCTTAAAGAACCTGCTCTGGCTTGCCGAGAAATATCCGGCTCTTCGCGTCTTTGATCACAATCGCTTGCTCCAACTTCACTTGAAGTTAAAGCAGCATGTCATCTTTAGCTATCTAATAGGTTTACTTACTTCAATTACGCCCTTTTTAGCCTATTTATTGAAGACAGGATACGCTCCCTTATTTGTTTTCGATTTATATCGCTTACTCAGATTGCAGCAATTAAATAAAAACGCGCTGCACGACATCCATTAGAACTTGCTTGTCGGTGTCCCAGTTTTCTAAAAGAGCGGCTTGCTGACAATTTTTTTTGTATTCCGCTCTGCGTTCGGGTTGGTCAATCAAAGCATTTATTTTTTCGGCAATTATTTCTGGCGTTACCTCTGGCAATACAATACCGCAGTTGTGTTTGTGGATCAGGGTTTCAATTTCAATGAGCGAACTCGCTACGATAGGTGTACCCGCTTGTATGTAATCAAAAACCTTATTTGGCAAGGCAAGTGCATAATTGAGACTGAGTGGTTTGTCTAGGGCTAGTCCGAGATCCGCAGCAGCGGTGTATTTCAATAACTCGTTATAAGGAACTCTTCCGATAAAACGAACCTGATCTTGGAGTTGTAATTGCGCAACTAGTTTTTGAATACTCAGAATCACATCACCGTCGCCAACTAAGAATAAAACGGCTCTAGGGATTTGAGTCATAGCCATCACGGCTTCTTCAATACCGCGTTCAACATTGAGTCCGCTACCTTGAATAATGAGCATGATTTGCGTGTCGCTGAGGCCAAGAAATGATTTTGAATGTGCGGCTATATGTTCAAGGCGCATTGGAACATTGCGAACAACGCTGCAATGAATGGCATATTTATCCTTAAAAATGCTTGCTATTGACTGATTCACGGTGATCATCTGGTCGATATGCGGTAGCATCATTTGCTCTATGCGCAGCCAAACCTTTTGAACTCGTGGCCGATTGACCAATTCAGGAACCTCTGTAAAGAGCTCATGGCTATCATATAAAAGCGGTTTGCGTTTGAGTCGGCTCGCTAAATAGGCTGCAGGTAGGGTGTCGAGGTCGTTGGCAAACAAAAAATCATATTTCTTAAATAGTAATATAAGAAACAAGCGAATATTTAATTCGGCGTAAAAGAAAGCGCCTTTTTCATTAAGGAGCTTTAGGCGGCGCACATGATAGGTGCGGGAAGGCATCTCAGGACTATTTCGTTTCTGACGCCCAAGCAAATAGATTTGAAAACCGAGCTCCTCCAAAACCGTGCAGGATCGGTGAACGCGGTTGTCTGTAGCGAGGTCGCTAGAGACGGTCATATATACTCTTTTTTGACGCATTGAAACAAATGTAAGGATTTCCCGTAAGTGAAGCCTGCTATTGAAAAGTGCACACAAAATAGTTTGTGTAAATTTTTTCAAAAACTCTTTGTGATAAAAAAAAGTTTTGTACATTTGCAATCCCAAAACGCAGGTTTAGGGTTACGTTCTTTCAACATTTTATGAATATCCAACATTCAAATAATACAAGCCGATGTAGCTCAGTTGGCCAGAGCAGCTGATTTGTAATCAGCTGGTCGGGGGTTCGAATCCCTCCATCGGCTCCAATGTTGGGGAGATACTCAAGCGGCCAACGAGGGCAGACTGTAAATCTGCTGGTGTACACCTTCGCAGGTTCGAATCCTGCTCTCCCCACAGACACTAACAAAAGAATTAAGCGGGAGTAGCTCAGTTGGTAGAGCGTCAGCCTTCCAAGCTGAACGTCGCGAGTTCGAATCTCGTCTCCCGCTCACTTTTTTGTTTGAGCGCCGGTGTAGCTCAGGGGTAGAGCGCTTCCTTGGTAAGGAAGAGGTCACGAGTTCAATTCTCGTCATTGGCTCAATGTAAAATTGCATTTAAGTCCGTTTCGCTTTGCGTCTCGGACCTTTATGATAGATAAGTATATTATTAACTAAGTAACAAATACACAAAATGGCTAAGGAAAATTTTGACCGTTCCAAACCACACGTCAACATCGGTACCATCGGACACGTTGACCACGGTAAGACTACGTTGACTGCTGCAATTTCTAGCGTTCTTTCAAGCAAAGGATTGGCTCAGGCTCGTGACTTCTCCTCAATTGACAACGCTCCTGAAGAAAAAGAGCGCGGTATCACAATCAACACCTCACACATTGAGTACGAAACTGCTAACCGTCACTACGCGCACGTTGACTGTCCAGGTCACGCCGACTACGTAAAGAACATGGTTACGGGTGCTGCCCAAATGGACGGTGCTATCCTCGTTGTAGCTGCAACAGACGGACCAATGCCACAAACGCGTGAGCACATCCTTCTTGGTCGTCAGGTAGGTGTTCCTCGCATGGTTGTCTTCATGAACAAAGTGGACATGGTAGATGACGTTGAATTATTAGAATTAGTTGAAATGGAAGTACGTGAATTGCTTTCTTTCTACAAATATGACGGTGACAACGCTCCTGTTATTCAAGGTTCTGCACTTGGTGCTTTGAACGCTGAACCACAGTGGGTTGCGAAAATCGAAGAATTGATGGACGCAGTTGACACATACATCGAATTGCCTCCACGTGATGTTGACAAGCCTTTCTTGATGCCAGTTGAAGACGTATTTACGATCACAGGTCGTGGTACAGTTGCAACAGGTCGTATCGAAACAGGTGTAATCAACTCTGGTGAGCCAGTTGAGATCCTTGGTATGGGTGAAGTTAAATTGACTTCTACTGTAACAGGTGTTGAGATGTTCCGCAAAATCCTTGACCGTGGTGAAGCTGGTGACAACGTTGGTTTGTTACTACGCGGTATTGAAAAATCACAAATCAAGCGTGGAATGGTTATCTGTAAACCAGGTTCAACTACACCACACATCGAATTTAAAGCTGAGATCTACGTATTGAAGAAAGAAGAAGGTGGTCGCCACACTCCTTTCCACAACAAATACCGTCCTCAGTTCTATTTCCGTACAACTGACGTAACTGGTGAGATCTTCCTTAGCGATGGTCGCGAGATGGTTATGCCAGGTGACAACGTATCTATTAATGTAAAGTTGATCGTACCAGTTGCGATGGACAAAGGTCTCCGTTTCGCTATCCGCGAAGGTGGTCGTACAGTAGGTGCAGGTCAGGTTACAGAAATCGTAGCTTAAGATTCTACCAAAAGTAAAAAACAAGGGGAGTTAACAGCTCCCCTTTTTAAACGGGTGTAGCTCAGCTGGTAGAGTGGTGGTTTCCAAAACCATTGGTCGTGGGTTCGAATCCTACCGCCCGTGCACAATTAAAATAACTGTTCGTGTTAAAATTAAGATCATACATCATCGACATCTACAACGAGATGGTTCATCAAGTAACCTGGCCTACATGGAAAGAGTTACAAAATAACACTATCCTTGTAGTCGTAGCATCTTTGCTTATATCCCTAGTTATCTTTGCCATGGACTTCACTTTCGGTATCACCGGAGAAGAAGGTTCATTGTGGAAAGGTGTGCTTGGCTTTATCTACGGATCTTTCTAAACACAAAACAAGAATGGCAGAAATAGCAAAGAAGTGGTATGTCGTCCGTGCCGTTAGTGGCAAGGAGAAGAAAGTCAAGGAATACCTTGAACTCGAAATTGCACGCATGAAGCTCACTGATTACGTTAATCAGGTGCTTATTCCGACAGAAAAAGTTTTCAAGATTCAGAATGGTAAAAAAGTCAACAAAGAGAAGGCTTTCTTACCAGGTTATGTACTTATTGAAGCCGCATTGGTTGGCGAGGTGACGCACGTCATCAAAAGCATTCCCAATGTAATTGGTTTCTTAGGTACAGAAAAAGGTGGCGAGGCCGTTCCAATGCGAATGGCTGAAGTAAACCGTATATTAGGAAAAGTAGACGAACTATCTATTACAGAAGAAGAACTCAAAATACCATTTGTGGTTGGTGAGTCTGTCAAAGTAATCGATGGTCCGTTTAATAACTTTAGTGGTGTTGTTGATGAAATCAACGAAGAGAAAAAGAAACTAAAGGTAATGGTCAAAATTTTTGGCCGCAAAAACTTGCTCGAGCTCAACTATATGCAGGTTGAGAAAGAGTCTTAAAGTTGTATTAACCGTAGGAGTGGGCCAGATGACTAAAGCTTCCCGTCGATAGGCACACGTTTAACTACATAATTTGTATATATATGGCTAAAGAAGTAGCAGCATTGATCAAGTTACAGATCAAAGGAGGCGCAGCCAATCCATCACCACCAATTGGTCCGGCTCTCGGTGCCAAAGGTGTGAACATCATGGAGTTTTGTAAGCAGTTCAACGCGCGTACACAAGACAAAATGGGTAAGGTGGTTCCGGTTGTGATTACCGTTTACGGTGATAAATCTTTTGATTTCGTTCTCAAAACCCCGCCAGCAGCGGTACAAATCATTGAACATTCAAAAATTAAAAAGGGTTCGTCTGAGCCAAACCGCGTTAAAGTTGGTTCCGTTACTTGGGATCAAGTTCGTGCGATTGCCGAAGACAAACTTCCTGATTTGAATTGTTTTACGGTTGACTCTGCCATGCGCATGGTTGCAGGAACAGCAAGAAGTATGGGGGTTACCGTTAAAGGTGGCGAAGCTCCAAAATCCAAATAATCATAGACTATGAAAAGAGTTTCTAAAAAAAGAAAAGAGATTTTGGCAAAATACGATTTGTCAAAAACTTTCACTCTAACAGAAGCATGTGATTTGGTGAAGGGAATTTCTACCACTAAATTCGATGCCTCTGTAGATATTTGTGTTCGTTTGGGTGTAGACCCGCGTAAAGCGAATCAAATGGTACGTGGAACCGTTGCCCTACCTCACGGTACTGGTAAAGATGTTAAAGTACTTGTACTTTGCACGCCAGACAAAGAGAAAGAAGCGCAAGATGCAGGTGCAGACTACGTTGGTCTTGACGATTATATCGCAAAGATCAAAGGTGGCTGGACTGACGTCGACGTGATCATCACGATGCCTTCAGTAATGGGTAAAGTAGGTGCGCTTGGTCGTATCCTCGGGCCACGCGGCTTGATGCCAAACCCGAAGACAGGTACTGTTACCATGGAAATTGGTAAAGCAGTTGAAGAGGTGAAAGCCGGTAAAATCGACTTTAAAGTTGACAAATACGGTATCATCCACGCTGGAATCGGTCGTGTAAGTTTTGACGGTGATAAAATTCGCGAGAATGCTTTCGAATTGGTTTCTACCCTTGTCAAACTCAAGCCTTCTGCAGCAAAAGGTACATACATTAAAAGTATCTACTTGAGCTCTACAATGAGTCCCGGAATACAAATTGACGCGAAGTCTGTTACTGCTTAATACTTAGAACACATGACAAGAGAAGAAAAAGCACAGTACATCAGCGAATTAGCAGCACAATTGTCTGCTACCCAAGTTGTGTATTTGACAGACACTGCAGATTTGACCGTTGAGGCTGTAAACACCCTCCGCAGAAGATGTTTTCAATCAAACATCTCCATGCGTGTAGTTAAGAATGCCTTGCTCGAAAAAGCAATGGATCAAGTAGAAGGTAAAGATTTTGGTGCGTTGAGAGACGTATTGAAAGGTTCTACCTCTATCATGATCTCAGAAGTTGCCAATGCGCCTGCAAAATTGATTGCTGACTTCCGCAAGAAGTCTCCAAAGCCACTTTTGAAAGGAGCATATATCGACGAAGCTATCTTTATCGGTGATGACCAACTAAGTGCATTAGAATCACTCAAGAGCAAAGAAGAGCTCATCGGTGACCTCATTGCCTTGTTGCAAAGCCCAGCGAAAAATGTATTGTCTGGTCTTCAAGGTGCTGGTGGCAAAATTGCTGGTATCCTTAAAACGCTCGAAGAAAGAGCATAATCAAATTATTTTTAAACCTTTTTAAATTTAAATAAAATGGCTGATTTAAAGCAAATTGCAGAAACGTTAGTTAACCTTACAGTAAAAGAAGTAAGTGAATTAGCAACAATTATGAAAGACGAGTATGGCATCGAGCCTGCTGCTGCTGCTCCAGTAATGGTAGCTGGCGCTGCTGCTGGTGCTGGTGAAGCTGCTGTAGAGCAGACTGAATTTGATGTGATCCTCAAAGCTGGTGGTCCTAACAAACTCGCAGTAGTTAAACTTGTAAAAGAATTGACTGGTAACGGATTGAAAGAATCTAAAGACCTAGTTGATGCAGCACCTTCTACATTGAAAGAAGGCGTTTCTAAAGACGAGGCTGAAGGCCTCAAAAAGTCTCTTGAAGAGGCTGGTGCTGAAGTAGAAGTTAAGTAATTCGATTCAGGATATACAGGAAAGGCACCGTCGAAAGACGGGTGCCTTGTCCTGTTTTTTGCATGTTGATTTCAACAGAGTACAAAACATTAAAAAAAACAAGCCTTGGCAACAACAACTAATTCAACCAGAATTAATTTTGCTTCAAGCAAAAACCAGTTTGAATATCCAGATTTTCTGGA
>JBFYPV010000058.1:0-6081 GCA_041303085.1 Crocinitomicaceae bacterium | reverse complement strand
AAAGCGCGCTTGGGCATGGCTTGCATCATGATATTGAGCGAGCAGCCAGAAGGCATCGCGGGCGTTACACCCATGATTTTGTCGTTCTTTTCTGCGAGCTCTACAATGCTGTGACCAAATACGTCTTGGTATTTTGGCGGCTCTGGAGATTTAGGTACAATCTTGACGATTTCGCCGGTTTCTTTGTTGAACACCCCTGGCGCATGCCATTTGGTTGGGTTGCCCTCTTCAGAGAATTTGTAGCCAGCGCCTTTGCGCGTGACACAATGCAAGATTTTTGGACCCGGGATGTCTTTGAGGTCGGCCATAACTTTGGCAAGACCAATGACGTCGTGACCGTCTACAGGGCCAAAATAGCGGAAGTTAAAGGCTTCAAATAGGTTGGATTGCTTCAAGAGTGTGCCTTTGAGGGCGTGAGATACTTTGGAGGCAATGGTTTGGGCATCTGGGCCAAATTTGGAGACTTTTCCGAGTAGTTTCCAGACTTCGTCTTTGACTTTATTGTAAGTATGCGAAGTGGTGATGTCTGTGAGGTATTCTTTGAGGGCGCCAACGTTGGGGTCAATAGACATGCAGTTGTCATTGAGGATAACGAGGAGGTTGGCGTCTTTTTCAAAGCCAGCGTGGTTGAGCCCTTCAAAAGCCAAGCCTGCGGTCATGGCGCCATCGCCAATAACTGCGATGTGTTGACGCTGGGTTTCGCCTTTGTAGTGGTTGGCAACAGCCATTCCTAGAGCGGCTGAAATAGAAGTGGAGGAGTGGCCCACCCCAAAGGTGTCGTATTCGCTTTCTGAGCGCTTCGGAAAACCAGAAATACCACCTTTGAGTCGGTTGGTGTGGAATTTTTCTCTGCGGCCAGTTAATATTTTGTGTCCGTAGGCTTGGTGCCCGACGTCCCAGACGAGTTGGTCTTCTGGCGTATTGAAGGCGTAGTGTAAAGCAACTGTAAGCTCTACCACACCTAAAGAGGCACCAAAGTGAGAATTACCGATCTCTGAAATGACGTCGACGATGTATTGACGCAATTCTTGGGCAACTTGTGGGAGTTGTTCTTCTGTAAAATTCGCGCGTAGGTCGCTCGGAACAGTAATTTGGGAAAGGAAAGGGCCGGGCTTGTACGGGTGATTTGACATATGAACAAAGTTAAGCGTTTCGGTAGCTAAATAAACACCCTAACGCAGAAAATGTTCAATTAGTATCGGCTACTGCCTTTTGAGGTTGGTTTTTTCTAAGACGAAAGCAAAGCCCACAAAAGAAAGCACCAAGAGGTTGTGCAAGAAATGGTTAATGATGGCTTTGGAGAAATTGATTTGTTGCCCGATCCAAAATAAGACCAAACTCAGGCCTAAATAAAGCGCAAATTTTTTGATGTTATACGGAATTGGAAAGTGTCGCTGCCCAAGCCAATAGGAGAGGAGCATTTGGGTGGCATAGACAATGAGCGTAGCCCAGGCGCTGGCCATGTATTTGTATTGTGGAATGTAATAGACGTTGATGGCAATGGTGAGCAGTGCGCCAACGATGGTAATGTAGGCACCGTATTGGGTTTTGCCGCTGAGCTTGTACCAAATACTTTGATTGTAATAAATGCCCAAAAACACATTGGCCATCAATAAAATCGGCACCACCTTCAAGCCTTCCCAGTAGGCTTCTTTTTGGATAAAATGCTTGAATATCTCCAAATTCAAGCTCACTAATAGGAATACTGCACAAACCATAGCCACAAAAACATTCATGATCCGCACATAAACGGTGTTGCGGTCTTGGTTTTGCATTTGCTTGAAAAAGAACGGCTCTGCTGCGTAGCGATAGGCCTGTAAAATGATAGTCACGAGCATGGCTAGTTTGTAACAAGCGCTGTAAATCCCGACTTGCGACTCCGCATAGCTCAGGGAGTCCGGAACTGCGGGGTCGTAGAGCAAATGCTTGAGTAAAATGCGGTCGAAGGTTTCGTTGATGATGCCCGCAAAACCTGCAATGACGAGCGGAATCGCGTAGCGCCACATGCGCTTGTAGAGGCTCCAATCTCTGACAAAAAGCACTTTGAAAATGCTGTCGTAAAGCAAAAGTGGCTTGGCCAAAGAGGAAATCAGGTTGGCCAGCAGTATAAACAGCACGCCTTCTTCTGGGCGCTCGGCGCTGAAAAAGAAGACCATTGCAATGACGTTGAGCGCAATATTGAGTCCGATGCTCGTCATTTGAATAGCGGCAAAGCGCAGTGCTTTTTCTTCGGCGCGCAAGCGTGCAAGCGGGAGTGCGGTAATGGCGTCGATCATGACGATCGTACCCAACAAGACCACATATTCGTTGTGCCCTTCAAAAAGCAAGGCCGTTGCGATGTCGTTATTGAAGTACAGCAGCACCACATAAAAAAGTGCGTTCATGCCCACAACCGACCAAAAAGCGGCGCTGTAGGCTTTGTCTTTGTCGCCTTCATTTTGCAAGAAACGAAAGAAGGCGGTTTCCATCCCGAAGGTGAGCAGTACAATTAGGAAAGCGACCCAAGCGTAGAGTTCGGAAATGACGCCGTAGTCCGAGGTTTGGGCAAAATAGTAGGTGTGGAGCGGGACCAGCAAATAGTTCAGCAAGCGCCCTAAAATAGAGGGCAAGCCGTAAATGGCCGTTTGGCCAACTAATTTGCGGATGGGGTTGCTCATTATTTAAGCTCTGAAGTTCGGCTTGCGTTTTTCTAAAAATGCGGTGGTGCCTTCTTTAAAGTCAGTGGTGCCAAAGCATTTGCCAAATTCTTCAATCTCGACTTCAAAACCGTTCACACCTTCTGTAAAGCCTGCATTGACGCAACGAATAGCCGCGGCAATTGCCATTGGCGAGTTGGCCAGCATTTTTTGAGCCATGGTTTCACAAGTAGCGAGTAAATCGGCTTGCTCTACTACGGCATTGACCAAACCCCACTGGAGGGCTTCGTCGGCCTTGAGCATGCCGGCAGTGAAGATGATTTCGTTGGCTTTGCCGCGCCCGATGAGTTGGGCCAAGCGCTGGGTGCCACCGTAACCTGGTATTACGCCAAGTGAGGTTTCGGGCAAGCCCATTCTGGCGTTGCTGCTCGCGATGCGGATATGTGCCGCCATGGCGAGTTCTAAACCGCCGCCAAGTGCAAAACCGTTCACCGCCGCAATAACGGGCGTACTGAGTTGTTCGATGAAATCAAATAAGGTTTGTTGGCCGCGCAGGGCAAGTTCTCCGCCTTGTGCAATGTTGAAATCTGCAAATTCTTTGATGTCGGCACCGGCAACAAATGCTTTTTCTCCGCTGCCCGTCAAGACAATAACGCCAACTGCGGGGTCTGCATCGGCAGCTGCAAGTGCGTTGTGAAGGGCCTCAATGGTATCTTTATTGAGGGCGTTGAGTTGTTGGGGGCGGTTGATGGTTAAAAATGCAATTTGATTGCGGATTTCAGTAAGAATGAGCGCGTCCATAAAATATTTTTGATGGGTTAAAGATAGTCAGAATAATGTTGTGAGCAGGTTTAGTGCGGGATGCTGATCCGAAAAGTAGTGCCTTTTTCGGGTTCTGAGCGCAAGACAAAAACTTTGCCTTTGTGGTATTCCTCCACGATGCGCTTGACCAGCGTGAGCCCCAAGCCCCAGCCGCGTTTTTTGGTAGAATAACCAGGTTCAAAAATGGTTTTGAATTGTTTGGGCGTGAGTCCTTTTCCGGTGTCGGAGATGTCGATATGCACCCATTCGGCTACTTCCTGAATATGAATGCGCAGCGTTCCGATGCCTTCCATAGCGTCTACTGCGTTTTTGCAAATGTTTTCGACTACCCATTCGATCAGTGAAGCATTGTGCAGCACAATAAGTGGTCTTTCGCCATCTAGCTCAAACTGCATCACTACTTTTTGAGACAAGCGCGCCTTGAGGTAATTGAGGTTGTTTTCGATCGTTTCAGCTAAATCGCCCTCAATGAGTTTGGCCCCAGAACCTATTTTGGAAAAGCGGTCGGTGATTTTTTCAAGGCGCTCGAGGTCTTTGTGCATTTCTTGTGCAATCATCGGGTCTATATCTTGCTGTTCGAGATAAGCCACCCAAGCCATCATTGAAGAAAGTGGCGTGCCGAGCTGATGCGCCGTTTCTTTAGCCATTCCGGCCCAAACTTGGTTTTGTTCGGCCTTGCGGTACATCGAAAACAATAAATAACCGATCAGTACAATCAGACCTAAAATGCCAAATTGCAAATAAGGCAACCAAAATAACTGCTTGACTTCTTCGCTGTCTTTGAGGTAAAGCAACATCTTGTCTCCTTTGATGGTGAGCTCAATCGGTTCATACCTCGCCTTCATTTCTTGAATGGTGCCTTTGATTTTTGAAGCCGATAACTCCTTTTTGGATAAATTGCTCGCAACAACTTGCTTTGTTGTTGGGTCGTACAACAATACGGGCACCAAGCTTTTTTGATCGGTGAGGTCTGCATTGAACGAACGAATAAGCGAGTCCGAGTGGGCTTGTAAGCGCTCAAGTTCTTTTGAATAACCATGGCACAGCGTCATGTACATGTCCTCAAAAACCTGAATTTGATAACTGCGGCCCGCGTCGATCCATTCTTTAGAAAGGCTTTGAAGATCTTCTTTGATAACGCTTGTATCGATGTTTCTGAATTGTGAAACCGACAGGTCATCGTTGAGGAGTATAAAAGGAATGTCTTTGTTGGCTTCGATAATGGCGAGTGCAAAATCGACATCTTGACTTGTGCCGAGGTCTGAGGCACTGAGTAAATTTCGGTTGGCGCGTACCACGAGTTCGATTTTCTCTCGTTCTTTTTCTTGTAGTGCGGCAAATATTTGGCTGCTTAGCTCGACGAGTTCTGCTTTTTTGCGAAGGGCCAGCGCCCATTGTTGGGCTTTACTGCGTTCGCGTTCGCCAATTTTTTGGATACTTTGATTGGAATAAAATAAAGAACCGCCGACGATGGCCAAAGCCAACACGACCAATAAAAGTTTCCAACGTTGTTTGGAGGTATATAAATCCATTGAACGAATTTACTGAAAAATCGGTGCTTCGAGCCCCAACACTTCGGTTTCTACTAGCGCACAAACGCGTTTGAAGTCAAAATGTTGTTCAAAAAGAGCGCTTTTGACGCTTGGCGTTTCTCCGTTCAAGGCCGAATCGATTTTCAAATTGAGGTCATCTTGATCCAAAGAGCGAAAGCAAAGGCCGCCGCCGTAGGTCTCGATGAGTTCTTTTGTTCCGCCATTGTTGGCACCAACTACCGGGCAGTCAAATTGCAACGCTTCAATGGTGACCATCCCGACGGTTTCGTGCTCAGCCGCCATAATGACGAGGTCGGCCGCACGGTAATAGAGCGCCATGTCCTTTTGAAAACCCGCCCACCGCACTTGGTTGTTTTTTGGATGCCCGTCGATGCTTTGGGCCAGCTGATGGTCGTAGTTGTTGTGCTCATCGGGAGTAGGATCGCCCACGAAAATCAATACCTCCTTTGGAGAAGGGCGCTTCTGGAAGCTTTCCCAAATAAAAGCTTGTTGTTTTTTGGGGTCAATTCTGCCCACAACAAGGAGCATTTTTGAATCTATAGGCCACTGAAGTTTGTTCCGAGCAGCTTCTTTGGTTGAATGGGTTTCTGTATGGAATACAAGCCCTGATGGAATCTCTTTCACCTTGCGCTTGGCAATTCTAGTTTGAGTCAACACTTGAAGAAGAAGATAGGGCAGTGGGCAAACCCAAGAATCGATAAACTGGTAGCGCAGCGTCCTAAAAAACTGAGTTTTCTTGCCGCCAAGTGCCATTTCCATGAAGTAATGCACGCGCACTTTCCCCATTGCAAAAAAGCGCACCGATGCCGCAATACTCAGCTCGCGGTTGTTTCGAAAAATAAGATCCTCAAAACCCTGCGCTTTAAAATAACTTGCCAAGTGCCTTGCAAAACCCCACTGGTAATGTTTGGGTTTTTGCGCCACTATATATAAAGGTATGTTTGCTTGGTTTGCCGCTTTTGCGATTGGGCTTTCTGAGTTGGCAATGAGTAACACTTTGTGTCCGCGGTTTTGCATTTCTTGTGCATTGCGCAGTTGGTTCATTTCTAAACCACCCCAACCACTAGACA
>JBFYPV010000057.1:0-6619 GCA_041303085.1 Crocinitomicaceae bacterium | reverse complement strand
TTGCCTAATCAAGGTGGTCTGAAAATCCTCGCGGGTACCTATCAATAAAATCAAGGTCACAAAAAGTGCCAAAAGCAAGATTGAATAAGCTTTCACGCGACGGGTCCATTGGAAAGGCTTCCTGGTTTTGATGCCTTCTTCTGAAACAAAGCGCACCAGTCCTTTTTCGAGGCCAACTGCGTCCATCATGTGGTCGCAGGCGTCGATGCAGGCTGTGCAGTTAATACATTCGAGTTGTGTGCCGTTTCTGATGTCTATCCCAGTTGGGCATACTTGAACGCAGTGGTGGCAGTCGATGCAATCTCCTTTTTGCGCGGCGGTCCTGTCTTCGTCTTTTTTGATTTTAGCTCGGTTTTCTCCCCTCACGTGGTCATAAGCTACCACCATAGAATTTTGGTCGAGCAAGACGCCCTGTAAACGGCCATATGGGCAAATAGTGGTGCACACTTGTTCTCTAAGGAAGGCGAAGACACCGTAAAAAGCATAAGTAAAAATGACGATAGCCATGAAGCCGCCGAGGTGCTTGCCAAGCGGATCAGTTTGGATGTGCCAGAGTTCATCAGAACCGATGATATAGGCCAGAAAAGTATTGGCAATTAAAAAAGAGAGGAACCAAAAAATGACGTGCTTACTTGTTTTTTTGAAGATTTTTTCGGCAGTCCATGGTGCTTTGTCTAGCAGTCGTTGGGCTGGGGCATCCCCCTCAATGAAGTATTCGATGCGCCGGAATACCATTTCCATAAAAATAGTCTGAGGGCAAACCCAGCCACAGAATATGCGCCCATAAATAATGGTAAAAAGGATGACGAAAACGACAGCTAAAATCAAGAGTACGGCCAGAATGTACATATCTTGTGGCCAAAATACTTGTCCAAAGATGACAAACTTGCGTTCGATTATGTTGAGCATCAATAAGGGCTCGCCTTTGATACGGATATGGGGCCCGGCAAATAAAAAGCCGAGCATCAGATAGCTTACTAATTTTCTTTTGTTGTAGAATGAACCCGCAGGTTTTTTAGGAAAGATCCAAATGCGTTTTCCTTTTTCATTTACGGTTGCAATCCGATCGCGGAAGGCTTCATCGTGTTCACTCATGACTTCTCATTTTGTTATTTTTCAACAATAGTTCCTTGTGGCGCAAGTCCTGTTGCTTGCGGTAATGAAAGCACGTAAGAGGCAACTTGTTGGATTTGGATGGGATTGAATTTAGAAGAGTGCTCAGGCATACCGTTGGCCGTTCCGTATTTCACGGTTTTGAACACCTCTTTGATGTCATAGCCGTAAATCCAGGTATTGTCTGTGAGGTTCGGTCCAATTTCACCTTCGCCCTTGCTTTTGTGACACGCCACACAATTGGCAGCGAATATGCCTGCCCCAGCAGAAAGATCACTTGCATCAGTCAGTAGCGTGGCGCTGGTTTCATCGACGTTCATGGCCATCTTATTAAGGTAGGCCTGTACTTCTTTTTCGGCGACTTTAAGTTCCTTATCGTAAGCCTTGATTTGCAAGTCGGAAACACCCAAGAGGTGGTAATTGATCAAATAAATAAATGCGAATACAATGGTGGCATAAAAGCCCCAAACCCACCAAGGTGGCAAGTTGTTATCGAGTTCCTGGATACCGTCGTATTCGTGCTCCAATAGAATTTTGTGTTCTTCTTCAATGGGCACGGCGTCGGTTAGTACTTGATTGACTTTCTTGAAGGAGGCCAATACGGGTACTTCTTCGATTTTTTCGGTTTTTGGCCTGACCATCCCGAGTATTTGGCCGAATAAACGTCGTAAATACAAGACTACAAGCAAAAGAATGACATCAATCATTACAAGGGCCAATAGGTCTGAGGTTTCTACCAAGAGCCATGGCCCGTCTTTTTCGACTTCGCCAGGGCCGATGTAGTTGAGCGCATGGGCATTGCTACTAAGCAAGAGGGCTCCGGTGGTAATAATCAGGATCAGGTTATTTGTTTTGCTACTGAGTTCCTTTAATTTATTTTTGAAATAATCGGATTTCATGAGGGTCATGAGTGTGCCGGCCATCACGATAATCGCGATGATGAGGATAACCGTCAGGACCAACAACCAATTGAAAATAGACAAGTTGCCCTTGTAGTCGCTCGCCAATATGGGGTCTCCAACAGCAGTGCTGTCCATTACGGTACTGGCAGCAGCCCATAAATTATTTTGAAATAAGCCTAAAACGACTGCGAGCAGGAGGTTGAATTTCAGCGTTTTCATATCGTAGTTATTGAATGGTAATTGCTTCGTTGTTGTCTTCTAAATCAAGTGGGGTGGCAGAGAGTTCCTGGATGCGCTCCTTGCTCATTTTCCAAACGTAGAGCAAGACGAGCGCAAAGAAGATGGTAAAAAGTACCAAGGAGAAGAGCGGATAGATCTCTATGTCTAACATACTCGTGAGGTTGTGTTTGATAAAGCGCAGCATGAGGCTTATTTTTTAGGTTGTAAGGTGATGTCTAAGCCCAAACGTTGTAGGTAGGCAATCACAGCAATGATTTCTTTTTGCTCGATCTCCTTAACCAAGCTTTTTTGATTCACGCCAATTAAAGCTTGTTTCGGTGTTGTTTTGACGATGTCTTCAGCGATCAAACGGGCTTGAATTTTCAAATCTTTGATGGCTTTTTGATCGTAGCCTTTTGCATAAGGCACCCCCAAGGTTTGCATAGCACGGATTTTCTTTGCCGTTAAAGACAAATCGAGCTTGTCTTCGCGCAGCCAAGTATAGGCCGGCATAATTGACCCTGGAGACACATCTTTTGGCGCCATCAAGTGCTGGTAGTGCCAGAAGTTAGACTTGCGAATTTTAGTGTTGCCACCTTCTCGCGCTAAATCGGGCCCTGTGCGCTTAGATCCCCATTGGAAAGGGTGGTCGTACACAAATTCTCCGGATTTAGAGTAATCTCCATAGCGCGCCGTTTCAAAGCGCAGCGGTCGCACCAATTGAGAGTGACAGTTGTAACATCCTTCTCTTACATAGATATCGCGGCCTTCGAGCTCAAGTGGCGTGTAGGGTTTGACAGACGCAATTTTAGGGATGTTCGAGTCGACAATCATCGTCGGGATGATTTCAACAATGCCACCAATCGCAACCACGAGCAAACTCAAGATCATAAATTGAACGGGTTTGCGCTCAATCACTTTATGCCAGTATTCGCCTTTTGTGTCGTGTGCCAATTCTGTGGTAACTACCGTTTGAGCGGCCTCATTGGCCAATAAAGCGCCAGATTTAGCAGTCTTGACCAAGTTGTAGAACATCAAAATGGCGCCAGATAAGTACAGCAAACCTCCGATAGAACGCAAGTAGTAATAAGGCTTGAGTTGAGTTACGGTTTTCAAGAAATCAGCATTTTGTAACGTTCCATCCGGATTGAAGTCTTGCCACATGAGGCCTTGCATAAACCCAGCGATGTACATCGGAACGGCATAGAGCAAAATACCTAACGTAGCAATCCAAAAGTGCTGGTTGGCCATTTTTTTAGAGTATAACTCAGTGCGATACAATCTGGGAAACAGCCAATAAAGCATCCCGAAAGTCAACATACCGTTCCAACCGAGGCCGCCGATGTGAACGTGTGCAATTGTCCAGTCGGTGAAGTGAGAGATCACGTTCACGTTTTTCAAAGAGAGCAAAGGTCCTTCAAACGTAGACATCCCGTAGGCCGTAAGTGCAACGACCATAAATTTGAGCAAGATGTCGTCGCGTACTTTGTCCCAGGCGCCGCGCAAGGTAAGGAGTCCGTTGAGCATGCCGCCCCAAGATGGCGCAATGAGCATGACAGAAAAGACAACCCCTAAACTTTGTGCCCAATCAGGTAAAGTAGAGTAGAGCAAGTGGTGAGGTCCGGCCCAGATATATAAAAAGATGAGCGCCCAAAAGTGAATGATTGATAAACGATAAGAATAAACAGGGCGGTTGGCGGCTTTAGGTACAAAATAGTACATCAAACCTAAATAAGGTGTAGTCAAGAAGAAAGCAACTGCATTGTGGCCATACCACCATTGAACGAGCGCATCTTGCACACCAGCATACCAAGAATAACTTTTCAGAAAAGAAACAGGTAACTCAAAAGAGTTGAAGATGTGCAGCATGGCTACCGTTACAAACGTGGCGATGTAAAACCAGATGGCCACATAGAGGTGCTTGACCCTGCGGTTGAGAATGGTTGCAAACATATTCCAGCCCCAAACCACCCACATGAGCGCAATGGCAATA
Source organism: Crocinitomicaceae bacterium (assembly GCA_041303085.1). Taxonomy (GTDB): domain Bacteria; phylum Bacteroidota; class Bacteroidia; order Flavobacteriales_D; family Crocinitomicaceae; genus UBA952. Next base: position 2,392 of record JBFYPV010000057.1, on the reverse strand, counting down.
TCGATAGGCCACTCAAGCTCTGCATATTCTTTTGAAGTAGTGATGCCAAATGGTAGGGTTAGTACTGCTGAAAGAATGATCGCTTGCCAGCCCCAGAAGTGGATATAACTCATTTTATCGCTCCACATTCGTGTTTTGAGCAAGCGCTGTAAAGAGTAATAGACGCCGGTGAAGATGCCGTTGCCTACAAACGCAAAGATCACTGCGTTGGTGTGCAGCGGACGAATGCGGCCAAATGAAACATATTTATACCCGAGGTAGTCATTGAAAAAATCGGGGAAGGCCAACTGCAAGGCAGCAATGAGGCCCACGAGCATGCCCGTTACCCCCCAAATGACCGTCGCGTAGGCAAAATTGCGCACGATCTTGTTGTCATAATTAAACTTTACTACTTCCATTCTTTACATCTTTTATGATTGGTTCATCTTCAAACAGGACCCGCACCGAAGGCCCATAGTCGTCATCGAATTGTCCGTTTTTGGTGGCCCAAAAGAAGAAGCCTAAAAAAAACGCTGCAATGCAAAGACTGACAATAAGCATAAGGTATATGATTCCCATGTTGCAAATTTCGCAACTGTCAAGACCAAGAAGAATGACTCGGGTTTTTGAAAAAAACTGATTAATATCAGCTTTTGAAGCTGCGCTTGTATTTGGCTTGGATCAGTAGCGTACTCAATAGCACGATTGTGATCGAACTGATCGGCATGAGAATAGCGGCAATGAGCGGAGTAAGTTGCCCTGAAATGGCAATGCTGAGTCCGAAAATATTGTAGCTCAAGGAAAAGGCGAGGCAAATTTGGAGCACCCGCTTGGCATAACGGCCAATGCGCAGCATTTGGATCAAACGGACCAATGATTTGGCCTCTAAAATCCCATCGGCACTCGGCGTAAAACGAAACATGTCTTCGGAAAGTGCAAGGCCAATGGCTGCGGTGCCAAGTGCGCCCACATCGTTGAGGCCATCGCCTATATACAGTACCTGTTTGCCCGCTTTTTGAAGTTGCTGAATTTGCACTGCTTTTTGCTGTGGGCTGAGTTCAAAGAAAAGATGATTTTTTAAAAATCCAAGACCGATCAATGCTGCGCTATCTTGGTTGTGGTCGCCGGAGAGTACATAACAATTGGCGGCGCCGTAGCCCTCGAGGATACTTTGGATGGCCGCGCTGCGCCAACTACTTTCAAAGCGCAGGTGGGCGCTGCTTTTTGATGTTTTTAAAAAGAGTTCACTTCCTTTTGCCAAATGGGCCTCACCAATAAAGGCCGCCGAACCGAGCAAGTAGGTTTCGCCATTCCATTCGGCCCGCATGCCTTGCCCTTTGATTTCTTCGAGTTGCAGCAATTCGATTTCTGGCGCTGCTTCGTGGGCTGAGGCAAGTGCTTTGGAAAGTGGGTGGGTAGATTGCCGGGCCATATTGACAAAAACAGTAAAGTCTTGGTCTGTCAAGTGATGGGGCGCAACGGTGATTTGGTAACTATTGGGGTCCGTGAGCGTACCTGTTTTGTCTAAAACAATGGTATCAATTGACGTGAGGGCCTCCACAACACTTGAATTTTTGAGGTAAAGTCCGGCTTTTCCCAAGACGCGCATGGCATTGCCTAAAGTAAAAGGTGCAGAAAGAGCCAAAGCACAGGGGCAAGCCACAATTAAAATGGCCACAACCACCCTAAATACCGCGCTAGGTGCAACAAAATACCATGCGATCCCGCTGATGCTGGCAATTAGTAATAAAATAAGCAAAAAGTAGCGCGAAAGCCGGTCTTGATACCGAATGAGTTGGTTTTTGGGTGTTTTGTCTTTGGTTTCGTTCCAAAGCTGGGTCAGGTGGCTTCTGTTGGTCGTTGCTTTGACTTTTAGGCGACAAGCCAAGCCTTGCACTTGCCCGCCGGCATAAACTAAAGCGCCCTTTTTGAGCAATACCGGTTGGGCTTCTCCCGTGACAAAACTGTAATCTATAAAGGTTTCTTCGCTGAGCAGTTCGCTGTCGCAGGGAATGATTTCTTCATTTCTCACCTCAATCAGCTCGTCAATTTGCAGCTGCTCAATGGGTACAATTTCTTTTGACAAATCGGGTTTCAGCCGTTGGATCGCCACAGGAAAGAAACTGCTGAAATCGCGGTCAAAAGACAAAGATGCGTAGGTCAGGTTCTGAAACCATTTGCCGATGAGCAAGAAAAATATAAAGCCCGCAAAGCTGTCCATGTAGCCTGCGCCCTGCCAACTGAAGATTTGCAGTACACTTTGCGTATAGAGCGCCATGATTCCGATGGTAATCGGCACATCTAAATTGATGCTTTTGCTGCGCAAGGCTTTGTAGGCAGAAATAAAATAGGGCCGAGCCGAAAAAAGCAAGACGGGAAGGCTCGCAATGAAACTTAAAACCGCTGTAAAATT
>JBFYPV010000056.1:0-3809 GCA_041303085.1 Crocinitomicaceae bacterium | reverse complement strand
TGAGTTTAATGATGGCTTCTTTTTTGGTTGCGTCTGTCATCCAGTCGAGTTGTTCGATGCGCTCTTTGTACACATAAAGTAGGTTGTCTACCATTTCATTGACGCGTTCTTGCGCCGCTTTTGAAAAATGCTTGTCTACAAATGCTTTACCCAAGAGTTCGCCCACTTCTAGATTGGTCATTTCTTCAATGGCTTGCTCATAGATGGGTTGTTGTTCGCGTTTGCCAGACAATACGCCTTCGTAGAAATTGAAATTGAGTTGTACAAAAGCCTCATTGAGATGGCCCGCATAATGATTGATGACACACCATTGCAAATAACTTTTGAGCGCTTCAATAGAGACCTCTTCCCAAATTTGAGCGAGTTGAGTATTGAAGGCGGGGTTACTGACTACAATTGTGTCGGGTGTTTGGCAGCCCAGTTCTGTTAAATAAAGCTTGAAATCGAAGTGTGGGCCAAAACTGCGTTGCACCTCAGCAAAAGATTGTTTGTTGTAGGTTTTTTCGGGTTCGCGCATTTCAGACGGGCGCAGCATGGTTTGGGCAAGCTTCATTTCGAAATCAAACACTTTTTGTGCTGCTTTGGCTGCATTCGGGATTTCTGCGAGCGCAAGCGAGGCTTCAATGTGTTTGATATACGCATCGCGAATAGTGGCGTATTTTTCATCGTAATAATAATCTCTGTTGGGAAGGCCAATGCCGCCCTGGCCAAGATAAGCTACGTTGGTTGTGACATTTTTAAGGTCCTGACCCACGCCAAAGCCAAAAAATGCACCCACGCCGTCTTTGTGTAAGCCGGAAACAAGGGCTTGAAGGCCATCCATATTTTGCAGCGCTTCGATTTTTTGAAGGTCTTCCAAAATAGGGAGGAGGCCCAATTCATTTCTGCGAGCCATGTCTGTATAAGACTTGAAGTAAGCGCCAAGTAATTGATTTTGAGAGCCTAATTCACCCGGGTTTTCAGCGGCTTCTTTCAAGAGCGCTACCAATTTTTGGTTGTTAGCTTGTTCCAATTCATTGAAACTACCCCAACGCGATTCACTTGCCGGAATTTGCGTGTTGGCAATCCAGGTGCCGTTGGCAAATAAGAAGAAGTCGTCGGCTGGGCTAATGGTGGTATCGAGCGCCTTGATGTCGATTGTTTGCAATTGAGCGGCAGCGGATTTTTTCACTTTTGAGCTCGAACAGCCGATCAAAAATGAACCCGAAAGTAGGGTAAATAGTAAGGTTTTTTTCATGTTGTTTATCATTGGGTATTGCTGTTATTGCATTCTTTCCATATGGATATGAGGAATGCCGTCTTCAAGGTAAATTGCGCCTTGCGGTGCAAAGTTGTGCTTTTTATAAAAGTTTTGCAAATGTGCTTGAGCGGAAAGTACTATTTTTTGTGTGCCAAAGCGCGCTTCAATTTCTTTGATGCACTGCTGCATGAGTGCGTGACCCAGATCTTGTTTTCTGTGTGTTGCCGCCACAATGACTCTGCCGATAGAAATGTTTGGGTATTTTTCGTTTGCGGACACAATGCGCGCGCAAGCGACAAGCAACTGCGCATCGTAGACGAGCACGTGTAAGGATTCTTGGTCGAGGTTGTCGAGGTCTTGGTAAACACAATTTTGCTCTACCACAAAGACTTCGCTGCGCAATTGTAAATACGCATACAATTGTTGAGGAGTGAATGCTTCGAAGGAAAGTGTGGTGAATTGAAAACGCATGGTTCAAAGATAAGTCTTTAATTAACCTTGTAAAGGAGTTTGGAGTCGGAGAGTTGCCCTGGTGAAACCATTGGTTCGTCGTAGGGAATTTGTGCTCCATAACGCTGCTGCATAATTTTTCGAACTTGAGGGCTCTCCAAATTGAAATCTCTTAATGCTTTAGGGCTACACAATTCAATTCCGATGGCTTTGTAGGCTTTGTAAGCCAATTCCGAACAATACATTTCTTTATCTGACCAATTGAAGCCGAGGTCGTAGTGCTTGTCGAGTTGGGTTTTGAGATAGGATTTCATGTTGCTCAATTCAGTTGCGTTGAGCGACCTGTTTTGGAGGCGATACACTGCATATTTTTGATCTTCTCCACTACTAATCCAGTCTTCGAGTGTGCGTACGCCCACGGGCTCAATAGCTTCAAAAACATAGGCCTCGCCATTCAGATAGAAAATAATGCCGCAATGCGAATAATAAGAACTGGTAGCCAGCTGAACGGCTGTGCTCTGTACCGATGCGCTGTGCTGAAAAATCAAATCGCCGTCTTGAAAAGTTTGCGAAAAACTGAGCTGCGAGCTGATAAAAGCGATAAAGAGAATAAAAATGCGCATGATCAGGATTTAATAAGAACCGTGGTATCTTCTCAAAAACCACTCCGCAATCAGTAGGGCACTGAGCACTAAAAAGAGCAGGATGTAGTCTAATAAAGGATCGAACTGGTGGGTTTCTGTTCGGAGTGCCACGAGGTCGTCGCTTTTTTCGAGTTGGTCAATGAGTTTTTTGTAGGCTTTGATGTCAAAAACTTTGGCGTCAGTTTGGGCCGCTAATTGATACAGCGTACTGTGTCTTGCTGCAGACTCGAGTTGTTCGAGGTCGATGTCTTCTACAATGAAGGCACCGCTTTTGACGTATTTTTTTTGATTGTGAAGGGTGGAGGCTTTCCAATAATAGCGCCCTGGCTTGAGTTTGCCCAGTTGCTGTTGGTAAAAAGCACCTTTGGTACTGAAACTGCCTTTGCGCATTTTTTTGTGCTCGTAGTCGAGTTCCCAATTGATTTTAGGGCTGGTGATGGCCTGCATGGCCTCGTTGTAGAAACTGGCGTTGAGGATGCAGTTGTCAGAGGTGCTGAGTTTTTTGGGTGCCTGAACGCGCAAGCCGTTGCCCTCTTTTTTGACCAATAAATAAGCGCAGACTTCACCCACAAAAGCATCAAAAGCTTCGTGGTTTTGTTTTTTAAGGAAATTGATCATGCGCCAACGCCAAAGGCCTTCGCCGAGCAGGGTGGCGTGGCGTTGTTGGTCTTTTTCATTGAAACTAAGTAGCGGGCTGTCTTTTTGTAGATTGCCAACGCGCTGCGTGAAAAGAATTTGTGTGCCGGCATTGGCTTTCGCCTCACCAAAGCGCTTGGTAAGTGGCGGCAAGAAAGGTGTCAGGCTCAGCCATTCTGGATTGGGTGCGTAGAGTGCAAAGCTGGTGTTGGCTTGCGCTTGAATTTCTTCTAGTTGCTGGCGGAGTTCGAGTTGCAGCCCGAGTTGTAATTTAGCTGCGGTTTGCTGATCGGTTTGGGAACCTAGTATGTACCAAACGGGGATTTTTTTGGAAAGCGCGGTTTCAAAAAGGTTTTTGGCAAAGTTTTTACCCGGGTCGTGCCAAACAATAAGATCGATGCCTTTTGTGGAGATGTCTTTGAGCTGCGCTGCATGAGCGACCAAAACTTCGTAATTTTCATTGCCTGCGAGCGCTTGTTGCAACGCAGCGATATCTGGATGGGGTGCATGGCTGTACAGGAGGATCTTGCTGCGGCTGTCGATGACTTCTATATAAACCGTGCGGCTGTTGTTTTGATAAGAAAATTCACCTTTTCTTTTCTCGATCACTATTTGGTACTCGTGGATGCCCGGTTTTTTGGCCTTGAGTTCAAAGGATAGGGTGGCTTGGGCACTGCGCTGCCGAGCAAATTGCGCGTTTTGAGTAGCTACTTTTTTGCCGTCTTCATACAGACTGACGCGGATGTTTTGGCCTGGGAAACGCTGTGCCTCGAGGTCTGCCTCTAGGGTAAAGTTGTTGTTGAGAAAAGCGAGGTCGTTGTAAGCGATGTTGGTCAGGA
>JBFYPV010000055.1:0-3707 GCA_041303085.1 Crocinitomicaceae bacterium | reverse complement strand
GTAATGAGTGGGATAAAGAAGGCCATGGCTGGGATGGCCGTAATGCTTGCTTCAAAATTAGAGATGACTTTAGCGCCAATGGTGCCGCCAAACATGGCGATGATCAGCCAAGGCAAGCGCGAAAAACCTACCTTCCAAATTGCGGCGTCGGAGTCTACCTTGTCGGAGATACCCGTTGCCATCTGGAAGTCTTTGTCGGCTTCTTCCTTGATGTAATCCACGACGTCGTCTAGGGTAATGCGGCCCACTAATTTATTTTGGTAGTCCACAACGGGAACCGATACGAGGTCATATTTTTCCATGACTTTCGAGACCAATTCTGCGGAATCACTGGCCTTAACCGAGATGATTTTTTTGCTTTGGTAAATGTTCTCGATCTTGGTGCGCGCGTTGGCAAAGAGGAGTCTTTTGAGCGAAAGCACCCCAAGTAGGTGGTCGTCGTCGTCGACTACAAAGATGTTGTATACTTTCTCGACGTCTTCCGCTTGTTTGCGCAGTTCAATGATGGCGCGGTTTACAGGCCATTCGACGTTGGCCTGGAAAAACTCTTTTTGCATGAGCCCCCCTGCGGTGTCGTCGTCGTAATTGAGGAGGTCGACGATGTCTTCGGCAGCTTCGTCGTCTTCCATTTGGGAAATAACCTCCTGGATTTTTTCGTCGGGGAGGTCTCCGAGGATATCGGCGGCGTCGTCGGAGTCGAGGTTTTCGAGCTGATCGGCCATCTCTTTACTGGAAAGCGAGGCCAAGAAACGGTCGCGGACTTCCTCTTCAAGCTCCATTAAGATGTCGGCCTGGGTGTCTTCATCCACCATGAAGTAGATGAATTTGGCTTCGTCGTTGGTGAGTTTGTCGAGAATTTCGGCTACCTCGGCGTAGTGGAGTTCTAAGACTTGCTCTTGGATCCAAAGACTGTCTTGCGCCACAATTTTCTGACGCAGTTCGGCAATAAATTCTTTGGTTAACTCAAAACGCACCGGCTCTTTTTTGACAAAGATACGCAATTGCCTTGCAAAGGTTTTAACGCAAGGTTAAGTTCTGCGGCAATTAGTCGTGGCAGAGGCCTTCCACCTCGTGAAAGATATCGTGTGCTTTGGTAATCATTTCGAAAAGTTGCGCGTTTTTCTTCTCCTGATCTTTACTTGGTTTTTGTACCAATTGATGGATGTCTAAACACTGTTTTTCAAGTCGAGTGAGGGCATCTTGAATGCCTGCGTTGTTGGCAGAAGCAGGCGGAGTCGAGTTTTTGAGTAAGATGGCCTTGGCATAAAGTTCGCCGGAGCGGCTCAATAAAGGCGCAAAGTTTTTTTCTTCTGCCGGATGAAAAGTTTGGGCCATTACTTTATGAAAATCTTTGATGGCCAGCCAGTTGTCTTTCTCGATTTCTTTGAGCAAAGGATCGTTGAGGGCGGCTGCATATTTGTCTGATACAACTCCCCAATTGATCAGTGACCAAATATTGTTGAGGTAATCGGCTCTTTTATTTTGGTATTTGAGGTAATAGGCGTGTTCCCAAACATCGATGCCGAGAATTGGAATGCCTCGTTCGCTGCTCACATCCATGATCGGATTGTCCTGATTGCCCGTACTCACTACAGCTAATTGCCCGTTTGGCGTCACCATAAGCCAAGCCCAACCACTGCCAAAACGGGTGCTTGCTGCTTTATTAACGCTGGCAATAAGCGAATCGATGGAGGTAAATTTGTTTTCAATTGCCACTTGAAGTTCTTTGGAAATAGGACGCTGGCTTTCTTTAGGCGCGAGGATATCCCAAAACAAACTATGGTTGTAGTGGCCACCGGCGTTGTTGCGCACCGTTGCCGAGCGAAAACTCGCATACATGAGCAGGTCGTTCATGCTGATCTTTTCCATGGCTGTTCCGGTGATCGCTTTGTTGAGGTTCGTTACGTACGCAGCATGGTGCTTGTCGTGGTGAATTTGCATGGTTTGCGCATCAACTGCTGGCTCATAGGCAGCGAAATCAAAAGGTAAATTGGGAAGTGTGTAGACCTGCGCGTTGGTACTCAGTGCTAAAAGGAGGAAAAGTACTTGGAGTATAGATTTCATGTTTGTTTTTTATCAAAAGTACTGCACTAATAGTAAGTGAGCTGTTAACGGCTCGTTAAATATTCTGCAGGTCGACCATCCGCATCGCAATGAAAGCCTTCAGGACCCTTTCCCCAACATTTGGTACCTCCACATGGATGAGGTAAATACCACCTGCAACCGGAATACCCGCATGGTTGGTGAGGTCCCAATCTTGGAAGGTAAGAGGGCTGTCTTTTTTGATGTTACGGATGAGCTTGCCATTGGCCGAGTAGATCCTGATCTGACACTGTTCTGGAAGGTTGGTTATCTTGATGCGGTTATCTAGTTTATTGCGCTCGTATTCTGAGAAAGCATAATAAGGATTTGGCACTACATTGATCAGCGCCAATGCTTCTTTGAGCATGTCTTGCGAACCAACTTTTGTAGCGATGTCTTCCATAGACCAACCGTACATTGGCTTGCCGCCGTTCTGTCCTGTAGCCACAAAGTTTTTATATTCTTTATTGATGCGCAAACGGATGGTGACGTCTGTAGAGAGTAATTCTTGGTCTGGTGCTAACATTGGGTAGGAAATCCAGGTAAGGGAGCCGTAAAGCTCACGCTTCGCTGCTGAACTGCCGCCTTCCACCTCCAAATACTTGTTGTAAGCAAAGTTCATATTGTTGTTTTCTGCGTCAGCAGGAATATAAGCCGGGAAGTTATAGCCAGAGCTGAAACCGTTGGTGCTCGCCTGATTGTAACTAAATACGTAAATTGGTTGCACACCACCCATAAGTGGGGTGCCAACGTTGCTCACCAAACGATCCGTTGGGTTCCAGATCATGTCGGCACCATTTTCACCGCCTAGGAAAGAGTTTTCTCCGAAGGCCATGTACAAGCGCGCTCCTGATTCGATGTCTACGGCGTAACCCGGGAACCAACCCATACCTGTGCCTGTTCCGTCAGGATTGCCATTTTTGTCTACACTAGCGCTCTTGCGCAAAGCACCTGGTTGTGCACCACCCACGTTGAGGGTAGTGTTGCGACCAAGCTCAACAATTGGGCAGCGTGTCCAAAGGCTTTTGTCTGTAGTAAGCACAATATTCACACTTGGCAAGAAGGAAATAGAAGCATTGAGCTTGCTAGAACCTGAGAAAGGACCAAAGTATGCCAGTGGCATGTAGTCGGCTTGGTAACCCACCAAACGGTGTGGTGCGATGATACCGTCCAAAACTTTCTCGTAAGCTTGTGTAAGGTCTGCATTTATTTCATCTGCATAATTACAAGGATTAAAAAACGGCGAAGTTGTAGGATCACAATCGTAAGAATCAACATTTGGGTCGGTCTCGGGCATATAATCTCCGGAGCGGATCCAATTGGTTGGGAAAAATGCGTCGTTGTCTTTGACGCCCGTGAGCCAGCGCTTTGACGAGTCATCGAATTCCATACTCGCGTCAATCATTTCGGTAGACTTAGAAGCCAAGTTACCGGTACCTGTGTATTTAGTTTGGAAGATTTGAACCGAAACACCCCATTGCGGAATGATCTGCTCGTTGTCTGATTTAATGGTGCGCTCTGAGCTTACGGAGTCGATTGGTGTGGCGTCGCCTTTATTGGCGTAGCGGTAAATGACCCAGCTTGCGGTGTCGGCGCTGTTGCCAATATTTGGCGCTGTGTAGTCT
>JBFYPV010000054.1:0-10503 GCA_041303085.1 Crocinitomicaceae bacterium | reverse complement strand
CTTGACTGATATTTGGGTTGTCGCCGCAGACCATGGCATCCCAAATGCTCCAATTGAAGCGCGGCACGCCGTCTACTTTGATTTGATGGCTGTTATTGACCCATTCGCAGCAAGCGTAGTCCCCGACTTGGCCATGGCCAGACATACGGGTCTTGACTTTAAACATTTCGGCGGTATCGCTCAGCACGACCGGCTTGGCTTGCAAAACGGCATCGGCCGCCATTTGTCCGAAGTTGTAAGATTTGAACTCAGACCAAATGGGCTCGCGCTTCACGACGTCGCGTGGCGGGATGCCTTTGATAAACGCAAACTTGAGGTCGATGAGCTCCTGGGTGTTGTGCGCCGCTAGATCGACCAAACCGTGCAGGTATTGCTGGTAGTCCGTAACGTCGTAGATCCAAGTAAAACCATTCGGACCGAGGTCGAACTGGATGCCGTAAGGCGTGATGTAGCGCGCGATCTCGACATCGTGAATGATTTCGTAAGGTGGGTTATAAACCGTGAGGGCTTGATTTTGTAGCGTTTGCGTAGTCAAGATGGGGGTGCTGTTCACAACCTGACCGCTCAAATCATAGTTATTTGTATTGCCTTCCGAAACGCCAATATAGGTTTGGGCCAATTCAAAATGACGGTGCAAAGGTACTTGTTCAAAAATCACAACAGGTTCAATTAATTGAAGCTGCGTAAGCACATTGACCGTAGGATTAGGTGCCATATTTCCCTGTCCAAATTGCAGCAAAGGTCTATGCGTCTGAATGGTTTGACCCACAAATTTGGTGTTGTTGGCTTTGATCATGCCGAAGTCTGAAGGCATCAGGACGTGGTCATTCGGACCGAGGTCTCTGCTGTACTTGACGTTGTCGAAGTCGTGATAAAGCACTAAGCTTGGCCAATTCGGATGCGAGGCGTCTATCTTTTGCTCGTAATAGTTGGCAATAGTAGCTGCACTGAGTGCCGTTTTGTAAATGCGCAATTCGTCTAGACTACCCTTCCAAGAAAGTGCTTGATTGCCGCCACTCGCACCGATTACCAGGCGATGGAAATAACCCATTTCGCGGTTCTTGTTGTTGCCAGATAACCAAAGCTGACCATTTTTATAAATGAACATTTGACCAGTTGGTTGGTCTTTGACAAACGCCCAGTGGTTCCATACGTTGTCGATTTCTGGAGCTGTAGCCACTTGGTTGATGCGGTCGTAGCCAGTTTCATCACCTGCATCAAAATAGATGTTATTGTTGCTCCAAGGCATGTGGATATTGAAGATGCGTCGGCCAGCTGTATCGAGCGCTTCCATAAAGGTGGTGTTTTGCGCAGCATTGCCATTTCCTTTCGCCCAAAATTCAATGGTGAACTGATCGCCAATTTCTTCGTCGGCGAATGAGGAGAGTGTGTGGTTGCTGCCGCTGAGTTCTAACTGTCCATTGCGCCCAATATAACTCACCGCCATTGGCGCTGTATTGGCGTCCATGGCAAAATCTATGGTTGGTGTCGGAAAGTCATTGCTAATGGTAAATTCGATGAGTAAATTGCTGACGCCATCCCAAATAAAATCTTGGTAAAAAACAAAATTATTCCAACCCGGAACCAAAGGTGGTAGAGACATGCCTGGTGCATGGGAGGCGCGGTAAACTTCCGTAAAGGCCGGATTGAGAAATTCAGAAAGCGCAATTTCTTGCGTACTTGCGATGCGAATAACTGGATGCCAAAGCAGACCGCCCGTTGGGGTATTCAAGCGCAAAGAACTCAGGGCTCCGGGCTGAATGCCTGCCGCAAGCAACTCTGTGGCATGCACTAAAAATTGATACTTACTACCTTGCTGGTTGGTTAAAAAGGGCAAGGTCGAAATACTTCCTGGCGTGTTGATGGAATAATTGGTGAGTACTGCTCCATTTCTTGTCAATTCTTCAATTTGGAATTGATCTGCTTCTTGATAAGGCAGCGGCTTGAAATTGACCTGAGCTGGTGTGGCCCAGTTCATCAAAAATTGCATCCCGTTGATATCTGTGGAGTCTAGCTGACCGGTATGATCAAAGACGCGCGTGTAAGTGAGGTAATCCCACTCGCCGCAGTCGTATTGATCCCAGGTGGTGAGGGGCGAACACTTGAGCTTGTAATACATTTGTACTTTCTCAAAGCGCTCTGTATCCAAAGAAGCTGGGAACTGAAAATCAGCTCGTCTTGTGGTGATGGAATCAAAGGTAAAAGTTTGTACCCAAGTAGTGTCTTGGGCAAAAACCATTACACTTGAGACAAAAAAGCAGGCAAATAAAAGGTATTTCATAGCAAGGACTGATAGTAGTCCTCTAAAATACAAACAATTTGAGATTAATTGAAAAACAATTTGAGCGAAAGCCCAAGCGTTTGACGCAGTTCGGTGCGTTCAATGATGTAATCCAAGAAACCGTGTTCGAGTAAAAATTCGCTGGTCTGAAAGCCTTCAGGGAGGTCTCTACCAATCGTTTCCTTCACGACACGAGGGCCTGCAAAGGCAATAAGTGCACCGGGTTCTGCAATATTGATGTCGCCGAGCATGGCAAACGAAGCCGTTACGCCACCTGTTGTAGGGTCGGTGAGATAAGAAATATAAGGAAGACGCGCCTCAGAGAGCTGACCAAGTTTGCCAGAAACTTTAGCCATTTGCATGAGCGAATAACCAGCCTCCATCATGCGTGCACCGCCCGATTTAGAAATGATCATGAAAGCCGCTTTTTCGGCAATTGCGATGTCTATGGCGCGGGCGATTTTCTCTCCCATAACAGAACCCATAGAACCGCCAATGAAATTGAAATCCATAGCAGCAATGACCAAAGGCATCCCTTCTAGTGTGCCTTTAGCGGTGCGTATAGCGTCTTTGAGACCAGTTGCTTTTTGAGTTGCAGAAACGCGATCGGTGTACTTTTTGGTATCCGTAAAGCCCAACGGGTCGCCTGATTGCAAATCTGAATTGAGCTCTTCAAATTTTTGTTCGTCGAAAATAAGCTCAAAATACGCTGCTGCGCCGATGCGCTCGTGGTGCGAGCAGCGGTCACAAACGTAGTTGTTGCGCATGAGGTCATCGCTGGTGTAGAGTGTTTTGCAATTAGAGCAACGTACCCATAGCCCTTCTGGCACTTCCATTTTGTCGCTTGTGGAAGTCGTGATGCCTTCTTTATTTCTTTTAAACCATGCCATATTTTCAGTTCAGCGTATTGATGTTGTTGAGATCGGCAAAAGACTGCTCTAGGCGACGAACGAATGTCAGTTCACCTTCGCGCAACCATTTGCGGGGATCGTAGTATTTTTTGTTGGGCTCATCGGCACCATTTGGATTGCCAATCTGGGTACGAAGGTAAGCCAAATTGGTTTCAATGTAATCGCGCACACCTTCGGTGAAGGCAAATTGCATATCGGTATCGATGTTCATTTTCACGACGCCATAGCCAATTGCTTCTCTGATTTCTTCGAGACTAGAGCCCGAACCACCATGAAATACGAAATCAACAGGATTGGCCTCCGTGTTGTATTTCTCTTGGATATATGCTTGTGAATTCTTTAAAATAACAGGGGTCAGCTGGACATTTCCAGGCTTGTAAACACCGTGTACATTGCCAAAAGAAGCGGCAATTGTAAAGCGCGGTGAAATTTGCAGCAGGGCTTCATAGGCTGCGGCCACTTCTTCGGGTTGGGTATACAACTTGGCGTTGTCTACATCGGTGTTGTCTACGCCGTCTTCTTCGCCGCCGGTGATGCCTAATTCAATCTCGAGGGTCATGCCCATTTTGGCCATGCGACGCAAGTAGTTTTGACAGATTTCGAGGTTCTCGGCCAATGGTTCTTCACTGAGGTCAATCATGTGCGAACTGTATAAAGGCTTGCCTGTTTCTGCATAAAATGCCTCGCCAGCGTCTAGCAAAGCGTCTATCCAAGGGAGGAGTTTTTTGGCGCAGTGGTCGGTGTGCAAAATGACAGTAGCACCATAGGCTTCGGCAAGGGCGTGTACGTGGCGTGCTCCTGCAATGGAACCTAAAATAGCCGCTTTTTCTTCGGCATTTGAGAGTCCTTTTCCTGCAAAAAATTGGCCGCCTCCGTTAGAGAATTGAATGATGACGGGCGCGTTGAGTTTGGCAGCTGTTTCCATCACGGCATTGACCGTGCTGCTACTCGTGACATTCACGGCAGGTAAGGCAAAACCTTTCTGTTTGGCGAGCTGAAAAATAGCTTGTACTTGATCGCCTGTGGCGACTCCGGGCTTGATCATTGTTGAATGCTTTTGTTGTTGATTGATGACACAAAATTAGAAATTATCTGCGATATAATATTTGACAGTTTTTCGCGTTAATAATTCAAACCTTTAAAACAGCCTATGATTAAAAACACTTACCCAGCAACATCCACTTCAAACACCACGCTTCTGCCCGACCCACGCGTCCTTCAATTCTTAAAGATGTACAGCCAGTCTGTAGAGGTAGTCAAAGGTAAAAAAGCAAGTATTTTTATTGGAAAAAATTGATCGAGCGCCTTCGGGCGCTTTTTTTATGCCCTTTGCTTCAGTAAATAAGTAATGATTTCTAAAATGAGCTCAAAAGGCAATGCTTGATGGAGCGGGAATTGCACAGCTCCTTTTGAATATTTATAGCCCCGGGCTTCAAATTCAGCAGCAAATGCAGCTATGCCTTTAGCACCCGGATACAAGCCAATATGCTTCGAGTAGCCCGCATAATGGATGAAGTTTTTACCATTTTGCTGAAAAGTCGGGATACCGTAGGCCATTTTTTGTGTGGGCTCGGGCAAGTTTTGCTCGATAAATGCATGCAAAACATTTAATTTTTCCTGGATATGGATCGGAAAACGCGCAATGTGTGCGGCAATTTCGGGCTGCATTATTCGCAATAACTTTTGAACTGATTGAGGATAGCCTGATTGACCCTTGGGCAACACCAAGATTCGTGGGCGAAGTTCCAATTGACAACATGCGCGGCTTGGGTCCATTTATCCCAAACTTGGTCGAGCGGTGCAGCAATTGTAGCCCTCACCTCTAAAAATACTCCATCTGACATGACACAAATTTAGCGAATGTCACTCAATTAATTGGTAATTTTAACCCATGCTATTTGAGCTTGTATCGGACTACCAACCCACCGGCGACCAACCAGAGGCCATCCGTCAGTTAGTGAGCGGCTTAAATAATGGCATCCATCAACAAACCCTTTTGGGCGTAACCGGTAGCGGCAAAACCTTTACCGTGGCCAACGTCATCAAAGAGGTGCAGCGCCCCACGCTCATTCTTTCTCACAACAAAACACTCGCCGCCCAATTATACGGTGAGTTCAAGCAGTTTTTTCCGAACAACGCCGTCGAATACTTCGTTTCTTACTACGACTACTACCAACCAGAGGCTTATATCCCCTCAACCGGCACCTTCATTGAAAAGGACCTCCAAATCAATGATGAAATCGAGAAATTGCGCTTGGCTGCCACTTCTGCACTGCTTTCGGGCCGCCGAGATGTCATTGTGGTGGCGTCTGTGAGTTGCATTTACGGCATCGGTAACCCCACTGAATTCAAGAACAGCATCTTGCACCTGCAAAAAGGCGATACGGTGGTCCGGAATCAATTTTTGTTTCGCCTCGTTGAAAACCTTTACCAACGAGCTGGCACCGACTTTCAGCGCGGCCAATTCAGGGTTTCTGGCGACACCGTAGACATCTACTTAGCCTATGCCGACTACGCCCTGCGCATTGGCTTTTGGGGCGACGAAATCGAAACGATCTCGGCGATCGATCCGGAGAGTGGCAAAACACTAGAAAAATACGAGCAAATTGATATTTTTCCGGCCAATTTGTTTGTCTCGAGCCCAGACAACACGCGCCAAGCCATCACCCAAATTCAAGACGACCTCATTCCACAGGTTGCCGCTTTCAAAGAAGAGGGCAAACTAGAAGAAGCCAAGCGCTTAGAAGAACGCGTCAATTACGACCTCGAAATGATCCGCGAGCTCGGGTATTGTTCGGGTATCGAAAACTACTCGCGTTATTTTGACCGCCGCCAACCCGGCGAGCGTCCCTTCTGCCTACTCGACTACTTTCCAGAAGATTTCCTGATGGTCATCGACGAAAGCCACGTCACGCTGCCGCAAGTGCGCGGCATGTACGGCGGCGACCGCTCGCGCAAAATCAATCTCATCGACTACGGCTTCCGCTTACAAGCTGCCATAGACAACCGCCCACTCAAGTTCGACGAATTTGAAGGCTTCCTCTCTAATGTCATTTACGTTTCTGCCACACCAGCCGACTACGAAATGTTACAATCAGATGGCGTGGTGGTAGAACAACTCATTCGGCCAACGGGCCTACTCGATCCGCTCATCGAGGTGCATCCGTCGAAAAACCAAATCGATCACCTCATCGAACAAATCCAAGAAAGAAGAGCCAAAGACGAACGCATCCTCGTCACCACCCTCACCAAAAGAATGGCCGAGGAACTGCAAAAATACTTTGACCGACTTGGCATACCGTGTCGCTACATCCATTCCGAAATCGACACCATTGAGCGCGTCGAAATCCTCAGGCAATTGCGCCTCGGCGATTTTGATGTCCTGATTGGCGTCAATTTATTGCGCGAGGGCCTCGACCTCCCAGAGGTATCGCTTGTGGCTATTCTCGACGCAGACAAAGAAGGTTTCCTGCGCAACGTGCGCTCCCTGGTGCAAACTGTTGGCCGTGCGGCCCGAAACGTCAACGGAAAAGTGCTCATGTATGCCGATAAAATGACCGACTCCATGCAGCGCACCATCGAAGAAACCGCCCGCAGGCGCCTCAACCAAGAAGCCTACAATTTAGCGCACAACCAAGTCCCTACTGCGCTGCAAAAATCCAAAGATAAAATCATCGAATCCACTACCGTGGCCGATGGCGATCAAAATACGCGTCAGGCCAGGTCTTTGCAAGCCGCAAACGAAAAGACAGTTTCGATCCAATACGATGCGCAATTTGAAAATCCCGAAGAGCGTGTCAAAGAATTAAAAACCCTTAAAAAAGCAATGGAAAGCGCCGCCAAAGCACTAGACTTCATCGAGGCAGCGCGCATCCGAGACCTCATCAAAGCAATCGAAAAATCATAAAAAACCATCCATATGTCTACCAACAAAGCACTCAAACAATTCAGGATCATGGCCATCGCCGAAGGTTTCTCTTGGCTAGGTTTACTCGTCACCATGTACCTCAAATATGGCCAAAACATGCCCGAACCGAATAAATGGGTCGGCATGATCCACGGTGTTCTCTTTATTGGTTACTGTTTGTACATTGCCTATTTCTATTTTGAAGAAAAATGGAACTTGACAAAATGCCTGGTTCTGTTTCTTACAGCATTTCTTCCATTTGGTACCTTTTGGGCAGAGAAGAAATATTTGAGGTAAAAGTTGTTAACTTTGTTTAAAATTGAAGCACATGTCAAATCATTTACTCAAAGGAAAAAGAGGCATCATCTTTGGTGCATTGAACAATCAAAGTATCGCTTGGAAAGTAGCAGAGCGCGCGCATGAAGAAGGCGCTACGTTTGTACTTACCAACGCACCTATCGCTATGCGCATGGGTGAGATCAACGAACTTGCGAGCAAAACCGGCAGCCAAGTGATCGCTGCAGATGCAACCAAAATCGAAGACCTCGAAAACCTCGTTACCCAAGCACAAGAAATTTTAGGTGGCAAAATTGATTTTGTTTTGCACTCAATTGGCATGTCTCCAAACGTGCGCAAAGGAAAGCACTACACCGAAAACGACTACAACTACTACGGCCAAACCATGGACGTATCGGCTATGTCTTTACACAAAACACTCGCTACACTTTACAAACACGACGCCATGAACGAATGGGGTTCTGTAGTAGCTCTTTCTTACATCGCTGCACAGCGCATTTTCCCTGACTACAACGACATGGCCGATGCCAAGTCTTTGCTCGAGTCTATCGCACGCTCTTTTGGTTACCACTACGGCATCAAAAAGAAAGTGCGCGTCAATACCATTTCGCAGTCGCCAACCGTTACGACCGCAGGGCAAGGCATCAAAGGCTTTAAGGAGTTCATCAACTTCTCCGAGCAGATGTCGCCACTTGGCAACGCCAGCGCAGTAGCATGTGCAGACTACTGCATCAGCATGTTCTCAGACCTCACCAAATACGTCACCATGCAGAACCTCTTCCACGACGGAGGCTTCTCCAACACAGGTGTTACCCAAGAGGTTATCGAACGCTTCGGCGACGAGTAATACGCAAAGAAATTTGAAAAGAAAAGGCCGCTCATGGAGTGGCCTTTTTTTATATACCCCCCCCGCTTCTGCATTTTTTTCGTAATATCGGTGTACACAAGTTTTGCGCAATCCGATTTATTTGAAACTCTCCAAGGAAGACATACAACGCATCCAGCAACAAGATGAGCGCTATATTTTAAAGCTCTACAACGATTCATTCCCGTTAATGATGTCTGTGGCCGTGCGTTATAAAAACAACCGCGAAGACCAACTTACAGCTGTCCACAATTCATTTATGAAGATGCTGCGCTACATTGATCAATTCAGGCTGAACAGCTCCTTTGAAGCCTGGATTTTGCGGATTTTACGCAATGAATTGATAGACGAATTTAGACGCTCAAATAAACAATCCAACTTAAAATTCACCGAACTCAATGCGGATATCCCGGACCAACATTTCGAACTAGAATACTTAGAAAATGCAGCGCCTACTCAGCTCCTGCAACTACTCAACGAACTCCCTCCTGCCTCAAAAATTGTATTTAACCTCTATGCCATCGACGATTACAGCATCAAACAAATCAGCGAAGCACTTGAAATCTCTACTGAAACCGTCAAGTGGCATTTGAAAACGTCTCGAAAAACATTGCGTGCACGCATCTCAACCCTGAAAACTCAAGACCATGAAAACGAGTAAGAAGCAGTTCGACGACCTCTTCAAGCAGAAGCTCAGCTCAATCCAATTTGAGCCGATACCTGCTGCACAAGAAGCATTGTTGAAACAAATAAAGAAGGACAAAAATAAGCTCGTCAAAAAAACGTGGGGTAAACTCAGTTTTGTACTCCTGATGGTGAGCACCTTTGTTTTGCTCCAGCACAAAGTACAATACCGCAGCGTCGCCAACTTTTTTCAGTCGCAAAGCACGAACTCAACCTTTGCTGCACTCCAATCTTTGAACTTTGCGCCGGCTACTGAACCAACACAAAAAAGTACTGCTCAACCAAAGAACAAAGCCATACAATTGCTTGTTGCGGAACTCCAAGCGGCCGCTGCGCCACAACCAAAAGAACTTTGGGAATCCATCGCGGCTAAAAATGTTGTGTTTGAAAAACCACAACTTAAAGCGAAGGTGCGGCAACTTGCTCCACCAATAGCTAAAGTATTTAAATTTGAAGGCAATCCGCTTTTTGAAAGTGCTGCGTCTGCAAACCAAACAATCATCTGCGGGCAAAATAAGGCGCATACCAAACTGATCATCGCACAATCAAAAGTGGCTAAATTCGATACCGACAGCACCGTCAATGAAATCGAAAACGGTGTATTTAGACCTGCCGGCTTTGATGAAAATGCAGTAATCCAGTACAATATTTTTGACAAACGCACCCTGTTTAGAAGATTCCATGCCGAAAGCATCCATTGGGGGTTGGTCCGAACAACCAAAATAGCCAAGCCTGTCAAAATTGAAGCACAGCCTGAACCGAACACCAAGCAGGAAAAGCCGCGCTCAGAAAAAATCAATACGAGCACCGGCAACCAGTTAGACTCCAATCCGCACATTCATGGCACTAGACAATACATCGAGCCAGAATACGAGGATTACAACTACAATGTGAAAAACGACAGCATCATTTTCATTAGTGACCGCGTCAATTATGTGGTAGTGATGGAGCCAAGTGGCACCATACTTTCAAAAGCACAAATCGAAATCACGGAGCCTTTTGTCTATTATTTAGGCGAAAAAAGAGCGCTATTCGATGCCGCTACGGGCAAGGTTTACATTTGCGTAGCCACCCTCTACCATTTCAATTTCTACGAATTAGAACCCGCAAATGGTCAAACCAACTTTTTGCTGCAACTCAATGATGTCTGGCCCAACCCAAATTTTCACATTGAAAACGGGAAATTGAGCTACTTCAAAAACAACATTGGCTACCAACAGTTGCTCTAATCTTCCTTCCAGTCGAGTCTAGACTTCGTGTACGGAATTTGGGCTTTTTCCAACGCGCTGTGCAAAGCAATGACGCGCGCTTGGTAAGCCTTCAGGTTGGTTTTAAACGTGGCGTATTCCTGAACCACCATGGCGTAGTTGGCACGGTGATTTTTACTGACCCCAGTAGTGTTTTCGGCAAGTTGGTATTCGAGCATACCCAAACGACTCGTGAAGCTTGGCGCTGCTTCAAACTCGTGCTTGGTGCGCAGTTCGTCGCCTGAAAGTTGCAGGCGAAGCTCGGCTTTCAATACTTTGAGCGCCCTGACTTCTTTTAATAATTCGAGGTC